>CAZANK010000043.1:0-13576 GCA_964486235.1 uncultured Prolixibacteraceae bacterium
AGGGTCTCCATCATCCGGATAAACCTTGCCTTCACTTGTTTCTTTTCGTCCATGCTCTCCGGCATGGCGCGCAAGGTATTGGCCAGGGTCATCGCCACCCACCCGTTACCGCGGCCCCAGAATTCATTGTTCCGCCTGTTCGGGTTATCGGCCCATCCCGGCATACAGCATTGATCGTCAAAAGGCTTATCATCATTATCCCACCCGTGATACCACAGTCCGGTTTCGGGGTCTTCGAGTTTTTCCGCGTGGGCTGTCAATTGGAAGGCTACTTCTTTCAAGAAACGTTCATCGCCTGTGAGGCGGTACATTTCGGTCAGGAAAAGACTGATCATATAAACGGTATCGTCCCATAGTTCGGTCACATTGTCGCGGTGTGAAACGCCACCGTTGGACGATCTTGGGATTTGGAGGTACTGATCGTATAGCTCAAATGCCTTTTCCCGGTATTTTTCCTCTCCGGTCACGCGGGCCAGAAAGGCCATTCCGAACCCCGACGCAAGCACATTGGGGTGGATGCCGGAGGCCTTGTCCATGTTTACATCCATCGCTTTGCGGACATAGGCCAGCATGGCGTCTTTATGGATGCCATTTTCCCAGCGGTCGGCAATTGATCGCAGCAAGGTGGCTTGTGCCCAGTCCCAGTGATAGGTTTCTGCCGGATGGTATTCTTTGGTGGCATAGTCCATGAGTTGATCTCCCCATTCCGGGTTGTCCTGCCGGCTTGAAGAAGCAAACTTTCTTTTGGCATTTCCCACCAGTCCCAGTTGTGGATAGACCGGATATCCCACGGAAAAAGCGGTCACATCCATCCGGTATTGGTGGTTCTGCATGAGGCAGGCTTTTCTTGTGGTTGCCGGGATGGTTGTGGAATAAATCCGGATTTCGCCCGCCATGCCTACAATGATCTCTTCCCGCCAGTCGCCCATTATATCCGCGATGAGGCCGCCGGGGATATTCCTTTTCAGCGTGTCTCCCCTGAACTTGTATAGATATCCGCCGTGTAATAACTCTTTGGTTTCGTCTGCATCCCACCATAAGGGGAGCGCATTATCCATTCTTGCCGGGTCGGGCAGCCGTTCGCCCTTGCCCGAGTAAAAGAAAGGGCGGGAATCTCCCCGGTCGGGCAGGGTATAACATTCCATTCCAGCGAGGGTCGGATCATAATCTCCCACAGTGGCACGGTCATGAACATGGACCGTCGGCTGGCCATAGCCCCATATGATCTCTCCGGTTGCTGCATCGACCAGGCATACGCCGTTTTTATCGGCCCCTGTTTCAATATTATAAAAGACTTCCAGTCCCGGACGGTCGGGGTCGATGTCGGCAATTACCGTGCAATCGTTGTGGTTCAGTCCAACGCCCCACATTGCGTTCCCGTCGTGGTCGAGGGCAAAGGTGCCGGGCAGCACTTCGTCTTTTCCGTCTTCATCGATGTCGGCGATGGCCATACGGTGCCCTCCCTGGGCCCAGTATTTTTCATCTTCACCGGCGCTTTCCCAATACCATTCGGTGTTGAGGTTTCTGTCCATCGCTTCCAGTTTGATGAATCCGTAAGTGCCCCGTTGCATGATCAGGCTCGGTTTTTTCCCATCCAGGTAGGCTAAGCCCAGGAAATTACGGCTTGTCCAGTCATAGCTTCTGCCGATCTCGATATTTCGGGGTAGCCAGTCTCTTTTTTGGACGATTTTTCCTGTTTCCCCATCGAGCTTCACCAGGTATTCCGGCCCGGAAATGACGCGGCCGTCCGGTTCGCGCGGGTCTTCTTCCCCGGCTTTTGTATACACTTCGGCTTTCCCGTCCCCGTCGAGATCGAATACCAGGAAGGGTGCCAGCCACGTGCCGGTTTCAATTGCCCAGCCCATATCATACCGCCATAAGAACGCCCCTTTTGAGTTGTAAGCTTCCAGTTTATAGGTATCCCGGCTTCGGTGCCAGCAACCGATGCAAGTTCCCGGATCGACGTGTACCAGGGCGTCCCGAAGCACCACGAAATCGTATGCCCCGTCACCGTCCAGATCGCCAATCCCGATTTTGATTACCCCCACATGTGGATTTTCTAAGAGGATGGAACGCCAATCATTAACGCCTTGGCTGAAAAAGACATATACTTCCCCTTCGGGAATCCCCCCTTCCTTTCCATCGATGATTTTTGTGAGTTTATACAGGTGTGCTTCATACAATTTAGGCATGTCGGCGGCGGGTCCGTGGTATTCGGCCCCCTTGTCGATGTAGTTGGTACAATTGGTGATCGGTTGGTCGTTGACTTTTACGTAATCGTTGGGTTCCACGGAACCGATCATTTTACGGTACAGATTGAAAGCAATATCTGCCGGATCGTCCTCCAGCAGCCGCCACCCGATATAGATGGAAGTATCACCGCGGGTAAGGGCTGTCAATCCACGGTCCAGGTATTCCTTTTGCACCTCACTGGGTTTTTTGGGTGTTTGGTGTCCGCAACCTGCGCATCCGAGGATAAAAACGACAAGCAAGAGTATTTTGCCGGTATCTGATAATAGTTTTCTCATGATAGTTTATAAAGCTTTGCAGTTGAGTAAAATATGGAGTCAGGGGTTATGAGTGCCGCTGCTGTTTGGTATCAAAACCCTGCCGTGGCAAATATAAGCATTGTTCTTCAATCGGGAAAATGCGTTCCCTGAAGAATGACCTTTGTTCGGTTCATCAATGATTTTTCCACAACAAAAGAGGCTGTCCGGTTTTAAAAACAGCCTCTTTCTCATAAGGACGCGATCTTCGTGTCTTGAAGCTGATCAGAGGCCTCCTAAGACAGCGATTTCGGTATTGGTCAATGCCCTGTCAAAGATAGCCACCGTTGACCATTGCAGGGAACGGTCGTCGCCGTCATTATCCCCATTCAGCAAGATCGCAACATCATCGAATACAGCACCTGAAGGATTTCCACCCTCTTTCCACAGAACGCTGTTCACATAAGACCTTAAAGATGAAGAACCATTCTTCACAATCACCGTACGATACCATTTGTCATTCTCAATGGCCTGCGTTGAACGGTTAGCGCTACCGTCAACCTGAAGGTAACCTTCTTTGCGCCAGTAAACAACCTGGTCGCCGGCATTGGTCAAATCGGTATTGATGAATGTGGTGTATTTGCCTCCTGAAGATGCCGGACGATACGCGTCAATCAGGATCGTGTAGGTAGAACCTGATGAAAGCCCGTGCTTGCAATAGAATGCAGGGTTGAAGTCAACCGTTTTGATGGCACCGTCTTTTTTGTTGAAGCCTGTGCACGGTGCATAGTCATTCTCCGCACCGGCGGTCGTCCCCAGTTCATTCTCGCCATGGTGGTACGCAATGAGGTCAGCACCTACCGTAGCCTTCAAAGGATTGGGCTGGTTGAACTCCCAAAGTCCTACCAAGCCTGAAATTTCCTTGCATTTCTGGCCAACGGTGATTTCATAGACATTGACATTCACGCTACTGCTGTAGCTGCCGGACGAAATGGTAATGGTCGCATCGCCTGAATCATATGTTGTTACTTTTCCATAAGCGTCTACAGCGGCAACTTCGGGATTGGAACTGCTAAAAGTAAACTCATAGTCTGTACAGTCCCAGGGAACAGGGTATGCGGGAACCATCGCCGATGTACCCAGGTTCAGGCTTAAATCACTGCCATTTTCAATGCCCTGTAGTTTTACGCCGTCACCGAATTTATCGTTACATGCGGTCATAACCAGACAAGTGCACATCAGCGCTAAACTCTTGAATGTATATTTTTTCATAATCGTTATCGTATTATTGGATTAAGTTCATCTTTTCTTCCAGGGAGATACCAATATCCTTGTTCAGGATCACATCGCTTTCAGGAGTAGGAACAAACATTCTATATTCTGCCCAGGTTGTTGAGGGCGCGTTAGGCTCTTTCAACGAGTTGCCGTTAATCATAAAAGTAGGATTCTGTGCGCGCAGGTTGAAGTGATCCTTCACGCGGTTCATGCGTTGCATATCATGATAGCGTGTCGCGGAAACGGTCCATTCCATGGCAACTTCCCAACCATGTTCGTTGTAAGCGGCTTCCGCCAACTCACTAGCGCTCATCGTGGAAGGATACACGTTGGCGCTTCCGTCAGCACGGGTTGCGCTTGCACCCTGACCGTCGGCACGGTTGCGGACCATGTTCACGCAGTTGATTGCCTCGGCACTGGTCTGGCCTGAACGGCCCAAAGCCTCGGCATACCACAAGTAAACCTCGCTGATCCGAATCATCTGGTGCGTCTTCTGGCCCCAGCCACGGAACTGGGAGCCCATGGACTGATAAGGATTGTACTCTGTCACCATGTCGTTGGTTTCCAGGTATTTTCCACCATAAGGGAAACGGTTTCCTTCGGGAACGCTTGAGGAGTACCAGGGATAAGCGGCATTGTTGGCCTTTACGTAAGTAACCACCGGATAAGTCGTTGTCTTACGCGGTCCATCCGGCATGTTGTACCAGAAACTGATTTCTCCGCGGATGTTGTTATAACCGTCGGCGCAGTCGGGTATATCCACAATTGCACCACGGGCAGCCTCGCTTCTGTCTCCGTCACCGTACAACGCGTAGTTGTAGAAAGCGCCCAGGATAAGTTCCTTGTTGTTTCTGTCAGACGTGTTCAGTTTTACAGAGAACAGTTTGGCAAAGTCATCATACATGGAATAGTTATATCGGCTTCCCAAACCGTCAATCACTTCCTTTGCCTTGTTCGCAGCCAACGTGTAATACTCGGTACCTCTGTTCAGGGGCCACCCCGCCATGGTCAGGTAGACGTTAGACAACAGTGCCTTTGCGGCAGCAGAGTTAGCGGCAACATTGATGCCGTTCAATGCCTGGGGAACAGTTGTATAGTTGTCCGGCAAGTTTTCAGCGGCCTTCAGGTCGGGGACGATCACCTCATCGTAAATCTTAGCCACTGTACTTAATCCCATGCTGTTATCAATGATGTTCGTGGTAATCATCGGTATAGGGCCAAACAGACGGACGAGTTTGAAGTAACTCCATCCTCTCCAGAAGTGAGCCTGATTCAACGCATAGTCCAACGTGGACTCTGAGACGCCCGGAGCGTTAGCCGCACCGTCAAGAATGTAGTTGGCTGCTTTGATAATCAGCCATACTTTCTCCCATTCGTCAAGCGTACAACCATTACCTGAAGAAACATTGTATAAGTCCAACTCTCTGTTCAGGGCCTTATTGGAAGCAGGGTGCGTGGAAATATCATCACCCATCTGACCTTCACAGTTCTGTGTATCATACATCACGCCACGGCTCACCTGGCGGTACAAGACGTCTACCGCATCGTCAACATCACTGGCTTGCTTAAACGCGTCACTTGTCAGCAATTGACCGTTTGGGGTTTCCTCAAGGAAGTCATCGCAAGCGTATGTGCCCAGTACGAGGATTCCCAGTGCGAATATCTTAAAAATACTCTTCATAATTATCTTTCAGTTTTTTAATTCGTTCACGTTAAAAGTCGAATCGTACCGAGAATGTAAATGATCTCGGCATAGGCATTGAACCACTATCAAGACCGAATACGGTATCCTGGGCATCATCACGGTTAGTCTCTGATACCGTCTCAGGATCAAGTCCCTTGTAGCTTGTAAGTACGAACAGGTTCTCCACGTTGAAGCCTAGGCGGATGTCAGAAATCCTGGTCCTTTCTTTTGGGAAGGTGTACCCCAGGGAGAGGTTCTGCAGACGCAGGAATGTACCGTTCTCCAGGAATTGTGTAGAGTTAGGGGTATTCTGGTTGATCGGGTTTGTCAAGCTTGCATAGCGTGCTTTGCCCTTGTCAGCCACGTGTTCCCAACTACGGTAATAACCCTCCCGGCTGGTGATGAAACGGGAGGGACCGGACATGGCTGTTGCCATATAGCGGCCCACATTCAAACGGTCAAAACGGCTGGTGAAACGGAACAAGAAGTTGGCATCCCAGTTCTTGTGCCTGATGGAGTTGTTCCAGCCGAAAACCCAGTCAGGAATGGTATTCCCTACAGCGATACGGTCTTCTGTATTGAGCATGTTGGTTGTGCCGCCATCTTTGGTATGGAACAAGTTGACACCCGTGTCACTGAGACCTGCCCAGTCATACAAATAGAACATCCCTACGGGGGAACCTTTCTGCAAGATGAAAACTCCGCCTGAGTACAGTGAGCCGCGCCCCTCATCCGGAATGATAAAGTCCTCACCGGCAAGGTCTAAAACCTTGTTGCTGTTGTATGCTGCGGTCAGATTTGTTTCCCAGGTGAAGTTTTTGTTTGAAACAGCTATCGCAGTCAACGTGAATTCAGCACCCTTGTTGCGGATTTCGCCTTGGTTTACCCATACGTTACCACCACCATAGTAAGAAGGCAATGATTTCTGGAACAACAGGTCGGTCGTATTCTTGACATAGAAGTCGGTTGTCAAGGTTATACGGTTCCCGAGAACGCCAAGGTCTAAGCCTACGTTATACTGGGCGGTCTTCTCCCATTTCAGATCGGGATTGCTTGCACCTGCGGGCCAGTATCCTGTGTAACCGGTTTGGGTACCATAAGATGCCCCCCGGCTGACGAACTCTAAACGGGCGTAAGTCTCATAAGGACTGACGGCGTGGTTACCAATGGTCCCATAGCTGGCGCGAAGCTTCAGTTGGTTCACAAAGTTTTTATTAAAGAAGCTCTCTTCATGGATATTCCAACCCAGACCGATGGATGGAAAGTATGCCCAACGGTTGTCCTTGCTCAACTCAGAAGCGCCATCGGCTCTCATCGTGCCGGTTAGTAAGTACCTGCCTTTATAGCTATAGTTTAGACGACCCAGGAAGGAACACAATGCACTGTTGGAGAAACTTGAAGAACCATTGATACTCGTACCTGCAGCCACATTCCAATACGTAGTCGCTTCGTTGCTGATACCCTGTGTCGTGAAAGAGGTGCCGGAACTCTTGTTCTTTGAAAACTCTGCAACAGCGGTGGCGGTCAGGTGATGGTCCGTACCAAAAAACTTGTCATAAGTCAGGTTATTGATGTTACGCCAGGACTGAGAATTGTCGTTATAATTCACGGCATAGGCCTCATAACCGGCAGCAATCTTTGAGGATTGGAAGTTTTTTTCCTGGTTTGTTGCCTTTGTGTACAAACCCTGAGTGGAGAATGTCAAACCGTCGGCAATTTTGAAGATCAAGTCTCCAAAAAGGCTGTTCGTATGCGAATTGCGGTCCGTATAGTCTGCCATTACATTCGCGTAAGGGTTCGTGTGAATAGAGTTATACGGGTCTTTATTATAAACACCGTTTGCATCCATCAGATCCATCGTTGGTGAATACGAATAGATGCCGTCAAAGGCATCCTTAGGGACACTGTTATGGCCCTTGCCGAAAGAAGAATAGATGAAGCTGTTGAATTTCAGCCAGGGGGCGATTTCGGTAGTCAAGCCACCTTTTACGGTGTAACTGCGGTTTTCTACCGTGACATACTGAGCCGTTTTATCAGAAATCGTGCCGGTCACATAGTACTGCGTTTTCTGGCTACCACCGCTGATGTTGATATTGTACTTCTGTATAAAACCTGTGCGGATCATTTGGTCAAGCCAGTCAACACCCTTTGTGCCTGCTTTGTAAGCGGCCATGTCCGCATCAGAGATGGAACCTGCGCCATTGACCTCATTATAGGCACGGGCATATTCCCAGGCACTCATCAAGTCAGGCTCTTTTGCCAACGTATTCAACACCAGGCGGGTATCAAAAACAACCTTTGAACCAGCCTTCGCTCTCTTGGTTGTGACCAGGATCACACCGTTGGCCCCCTGAGAACCGTAGATCGAGGTTGCGGATGCATCCTTCAAAACCTGAATGTTCTCAATATCGTTCGGATTACTTGGGGAAGGAGCGCCAATCACACCGTCAACAACCCAAAGAGGTTCGTTACTCTTGTTCAGGGAAGTAGTACCCCGAACACGGATCTGCATGTCACCGTCACCACTGGTTGTCGTGATGTTCGTGCCGGCAACTTTACCTTGCAACAGGTTGGCAATGCCAGTCTGCGGAACATTGGCGATCTTGTTTGATGACACGGAGCTAATGGCGCCAGTCAAATCAGACTTGCGAACCGTACCGTAACCGATGGCCACCACTTCTTCAATTCCGATGGTCTCTTCTTCCATGGTGATATTTATGGTCGTTTGGTTCCCTACCGCCACTTCCTGCGTACGCATTCCCACAAATGAAAAAACAAGCGTCGCGTCGTCCGGGACACCTGGCAGAAAGTAGCTTCCGTCTCCGCTGCTTATGGTCCCTTTCGTAGTCCCTTTTATGGAAACCGTGACTCCGGGAAGCTGGCCGCCTGCAGAGTCAGTGACTTTGCCTGTAATGGTCTTTACAGGTTGATCGACGAAAGACGGATCGGATGCTTTCCGGATGACTATTTGTCTTTTATAGACATTATAGAAGACAGGTTCGCCTTCCAGGATTTTATCCAAAATCTGGTTGATCGACGCATTCTTCAGTTCGACATTCACCTTTTTGTCGACGTTCAGGTCTTCATTCCTGTACAGGAAAACATACTCGCTGTTTTTTTCCAGGTACTGGATGACATTCCGGATCGTGCTGTTCTGCAGACCAATGTTTAAACGGGTATTTTGCGAGTAACTGTTCGCACTTCCCGTTACAATGAACCCTAATAAAAAAATCCAAATCAAGCGCATAACCTTCCATAGTTTTTTTGGACTTTCCTTGAAAAGGAAGTCCGGTAAATGCTTTTTTTTCATAACTTTGTTTTGATTTTACAATAAATACTGTTTACGTGATGGTATTTGGATAAACCGGCGAATGTGCCACCATTTGCCGGTTTTCATTTTATTTCATAGGCATTCCTGTTTAGAAGATTAAACTGAATCCCGGAAACGTGTTCGAGATACTCGAATGCCTCATCAATTCCCTGGGTTAAATCAAGTTTCCCGCTGATCTTCATGGACCCCTTTGCCGGATCATCAAGGTGCAGGCGTACGTGATAAGACCGTTCCAGTTTTTTAAGGATGCCGGAGAGGGCTGCTTCTTCAAAACTCAGCAACCCCTTTGTCCACGATGCGTAAAGTCCGGCATCGGCTTCATGGATTTTCGTGTCTTTTTTCGTTTTATCATAAACGGCCATTTGGTTCGGCTTCAGTACCAGGTCTTTTTCAAACCACCGGGATACATCGCTGTGAAAAGCGACAGCGCCTTCTTCCAGTGCCGTTTGGACAGTCGCGTCTTCCGGGTAGGCCGAGACATTGAAACGTGTCCCAAGAACCCGGATTTCCAGGTCATTGGTTTTGACGATGAACGGTCGTTCAGGATTTTTGCATACATCGAAAAAAGCCTCTCCCGACAAGATGATCTCCCTTCTTTTTCCAGTGAACCTGGTAGGATAAATGAGACGGCTTCCGGCGTTTAGCCAAACCGTTGTCCCGTCAGGGAGCAGGACCCTGGAACGGTTGCCATAAGGAATGATGAGTTGGTTCATCTTGGGGATCTCCTTATTTCCTGATACGAGCGGGATCTGATCGTCATTTACAAGGAGGACATCCTTTTTTGAATAGTCCAGAACCGATTCTTTTTTCTCCAGCCTGATCTGATCCTTGTTGTCCAGGATCAAAACAGGCTCGTCGTTGTTGGTCGGAATGTCAAAACGCTGTGCAAAATCACGGCTTTCCTGATGCCTCATCTGAAGATAGGCCACCGAACTGCCGATAGCGAGAAACAGAATCGCGACGGCCGCGTATCGCGTCAGGGAAATCCACACGTTACGGCGGTGACGTTGCCTGTCGGTCAAGTCCAGTTGACGAAGGATTCTTCGTGCCAAAGCTCTCTTGTCTTCTTCCAGGAACTCTTCTGCGGAGTAGCGAAGTTTCTCAAATTCTTTCTTGAAATGGATGATATATTCAGTTTCCCGCGGGTTCAGCTTCATATAGCTTTCCCAGTAGTCTTCGATTTCCGCGGAAGAGTGATAAATCCATTTGAAGAATAAAGGATTCTCAATAAGCTGTTCGTCTATTTGCATGTTCCTTTTCGAATTAAATCACAGACAAGAGGAAGAGATAGGTAAAAAGGGACAAAAATCAGGCTTCTTTTTTTGTGTTTTATAACATACGATCGGGGGAGCAGAAGCGTTTAGATCAGAATCCCTGCCCAGGAGCAAAGCTGCAACATGGGGAAGGAGGGATGTTATTTTCGTAACCGGCAAATAAAGAACAGTTCAAGCAAGTCATTCCCTGCCTGTTCACGAAGATAATTTAACAGGCGGTATACTTGTTTTTTAACGGTATCCGGTTTTATATCCAGGAGCTTGCCGATTTCCGGGTAGGACATGCCGCTGTTGAATTTCAGGAACAACAGTTCCCTTTGGGTACTGCTTAACGAGTGTAACAGCTCCTGAAGCCGGTAAAGGCGTTTGCTTTCTTTTTCTTCGCGGATCATTTCTTCCTCCAGATTGAAGATCAATTCGAAGGTGGTGCTGTTTTCATCCGCCAATTGGGTTAACCTGTCTTTCTTCAATCTCCGGATAATGTTCCGTTTGAGGACCTTGAAAAGATAGAACTCCAGCGACTCCGGGTTTCTTAATTCGGATCCGTATTGGTAAATGTCAACAAAAACATCCTGGATGCAATCCTTGAGCAGTTCTTTGTCGGATGTGATCCTGCTTCCGTAAGCAAACAGGACTTCGGCAAATTCATTGTAGATGATGCCGAAAGATGCCCGGTCGCCTGACTTGAAGTTATTCCAGACGAACTTCCAGTAATCTTTGGCCATGTTTTTTCCTTCCCCCACAGTTATCAGTTCAAATTTGCCTCAAAAATAGCCATATAACAGGTAAGTAGCAAAAATTACAATTCATGAGGTGTTAAAAATTCCTGGAAGTTGCCTTTAAGGACAATCGTCGTCTCAACGTTGCCATAACTTTTGGTGATCATATTCACCAAACATCAAATATTTATCAACAAACACGGATAATACAATCTGTTGACAGTTTGTCGTGCCCCCTTATTTTAACCGTTCGAAACCTAAAATATCAATTCTTTTTTGAAGCAGATTACGGTATCTGTCCTTCATTTCTTCGGATAAAAAGCTAATGTCAATCAATTCAAACCAGGACGATAGTGCTTTTTGAATGGTATCAAAAGTTCTCTCAATAATCTTATCGGTTAAATTGCACCGTTCTCTCCCAAAATAATTGATTAGAATATTTCTATTTAAATTGCTTTTCTTTCCTTTCAGCGATAAAGCAATTTCCTCAACATTTCCCTTTAAAACGATCGTCGAATTTAGCAGATCGTAGGCCGGAGAAAGCTCAACTTTCCCATTTCGAACAATTATCGAATAATTTTTAAGATGCATGTCCTCATTTCCCGTCAGGAAATTAAAAAGTACCCGTTTAAATAGTTTCGATTTTTCGATAGCGGGGAAAGTACAATAGTCATCTACCAGTTTTACCAGCTTTTCCATCGAATAATTGTATTTGGTATCCCGGCTCATCCCGGCCAACTGGGCGAAATCTTCTACTGCAATCCTGTCTTTTTGTCCTTTTCGGTCGAACCGTTTAACAAAATAGGTTAACGAATTATCTTTTGAACAGACTAATCCATGAAGCGGAATCTCAATACCAATACCCGCAGCCAAACGCATGGTGAGGTCTTCGTTTTGAGGAAGCTCCTGAAAAATATGGTGTTGCGGCTTCAGGATATACCTTCCATTTTTATCCACGATCTCGAAACGGCCATCCTTAACGTTTAAAATCGCACTCAATTTAGGCTGAACACCTTGTATCGACATTTTGGTTGCCCTTAACATGGCTTCACTTCTCAATTCTTCAGCCGAGAAATCAAGCAACGCTAATGTTCTCAATGAGGGAGACAATTGTCTCAACCCCTTTTCACTATAGCGGTTTTCGTTGCAGAGGGTGTATGTGATTGGACAGCGATTCATCAGTCAATCTCTTTAACCGTGACATGACCAACCATATCATCACCAACGGCTAAAAGCTGGGAGAAGAGGTCGTTCCGGTCAATCTTCGCGAATTTTAAAAGGCCTTCCAATTGGTAACCTTCGGGAAGTAATCCATCAAAAAATGGAGGAAATGAATCAAATTCATAAACGGACTGGTTCACGGGCATCGTTAAAGAGACAGGACTTCCCTTGTAATTTTCTTTATATTCGAACCGGTACTTTTTCCCAAAATCAAGCTCGGTCAGAATTCCTGCCTCAACATCGCTGATGTAAACTTTAGCTGTCCTCATTTGGAACAATCTGATTCATTATCGGACTAGTGAGCTGTACTTTTATATTCAATGCAGTCAGAATTTTTCTCAATGTATCCAACTGAATAGTTTCCTTGCCCTTTTCAAGATCGAAAATTACCGTTTTACCAACACCAGCTAATTCTGCAAGCTGACGCTGACTTAATCCTGCAATCTTTCGGTGCTCCCTTATTACTGTAGTTAGTATTTTTGGTTCGAGCATATTTGTTTTGTTATAGCGGTAAAAATACAGTGTTTGATTATTAAAACCAAACAAATAGCCGAATATTACTGTTAAGACAGTAAATATTTACATATTCATGAGATTTGATCCTTGCATAATTCGTTTTTACTGTTTTGGCGGTAAGTATTGTGAAAATCAGGCTGCCCTCTATGTATTTTATTTTGATACTAATGGAATATTTATTCCATTTGAAATGGATTAATTTTGTATTGAAAATGAAGTAAAAAATATTTAGGTTAAATATTCTGATTTGTAATTGGTTGTGAAGGAACAGGGCGATGTTCTTTATTCCCTTGAATTGGGAACGACAAGAGAATTATTGCAGTTTTTACCTGTAATCAACACCCACGCACTGGTTATTTCGGGGATAAGGCGTTGCGGGAAAAGTGTTTTGCTTCATCAGTTTATCAGGAATGAAATTGAGGATGTATTTTATTTCAATTTTGCAGATACTTTTCGGATGGTCACCCGGAATGTGATTTTATATTCAAGCTGAATGAAGAATATCTTGCAGTTCAGGTTTGCTATGAAATGAATGGCGATAATCAGGAAAGGGAGATAAACGGGCTTGTTTCTGCGCTCCGTTTTTTTAACCTCCGCGAAGGAGTAATCATAACCATCAGCCAAACGGATAAGGTTTTGGTCGATGGTTATTCAATCCAGGTGATTCCGATATACGAGTTTGATTTTATTCCCGTAAACAGGAATACCGGACATTTTTACGGTAATATCGTTGCCGGTTCTGCTTTTGACCGGACTCATTTTTGTTGTATTAGTTTTTCAAGCTCTTTTGCTACCTCCTTCCGGACATGATAAAGAAGTTCCGGATCTGATGTAAAATCAAGGGGACCGTTAACTACCTGTTGAACAGAAGCAGAATTGTCCCCGAGCCTCTTCAAAAGATACAAATACTCGTAGTCTTCGAACCCGTCGCGAAGGTTTGCCAGCCTTAACGAAGCTAAGGGGAGGTTGTCTGACCCGGGGTACGTGAGATAACCGTCCCCATTATAATCATTAAATCAGGATTATTTGAGGTGCTAAAGTCAAAGGTTAGCTTTAAAGACAATCTTTTT
>CAZANK010000044.1:0-7368 GCA_964486235.1 uncultured Prolixibacteraceae bacterium
CTATTTCCTTCAATGAACTCTTTTATCGTTTTTGCGGCTGCAAAGTAAAGCGCTTTTTTCTCATTTTCCAAACCCTTTTCCAAACTTTTTTTACTTTTTTTGCTTCTCCCTCTGAGTCAGACAAATGCACGCCTGCCTTTACGGTCTTGCTCCGTCATCTAAACCAAAACCCCGGACGGCAGCCCCTGCTTCCAACACTCGCCGTCCGGATCCTGCCAGGATATTACCGATCAGTTTATTGTTTCAAGTCAAAGCGATCTGCATTCATCACTTTTACCCAGGCCTTTACAAAATCGTTCACAAACTTTTCCTTGTTGTCATCCTGGGCGTACACTTCGGCATAAGCGCGCAAGATGGAATTAGAGCCGAACACCAGGTCGACCCGGGTCGCCGTCCACTTGAGTTGTCCGGTTTTCCGGTCAACAAGGTGGTATAAATTCCCTGAAACAGGCTTCCAGGAATAATTCATGTCGGTGAGATTCACGAAAAAGTCATTGCTTAACACGCCTTCCCTGTCCGTGAACACGCCGTGTTTTGTTCCACCGTAGTTTGTTCCCAGAACACGCATCCCGCCAATCAGGACCGTCATCTCAGGTGCCGTCAGTCCCATCAGGCTTGTCCGGTCAAGGAGAAGCTCCTCCGGTTTCACCGCGTAGTCTTTCTTGAGCCAGTTCCTGTATCCGTCGTGAATGGGTTCAAGCGGTTCGAACGATTCGGCGTCGGTCATGTCGGCTGTCGCGTCGCCCCTGCCGGGGGCGAAGGGTACCTGAACCGGCACGCCGGCCTCCTGCGCGGCCTTTTCCACGGCTGCAGTCCCTCCCAGCACGATCAAATCGGCGATGCTGACTTGTTTCTTCCATCCCGCCTGAATTTCAGCAAGCTTGTTCAAGACCTTCTGAAGACGTTCCGGCTCGTTCCCTTCCCAGTCTTTTTGCGGGGCAAGCCGAATCCTGGCCCCGTTTGCACCGCCCCTGAAGTCCGAACATCTGAACGTTCTCGCGCTGTCCCATGCCGTGTTGATCAGTTCTGCGCGGGACAAACCACAGTTCAGCAGTTTCACTTTTAATTCCTCGATGTCAGTCCCGGAAAGTGTCGCCTCCATCTGTGGAACCGGGTCCTGCCAGATCAGGTCTTCCTGGGGTACATCAGGCCCCAGGTAACGGCTTTTGGGACCGAGATCGCGATGTGTCAATTTAAACCAGGCCCTGGCAAATGTCCGCGCAAAATATTCCGGATCGTTATAAAAGCGTTCCGAGATTTTCCGGTATTCCGGGTCCATTTTCATGGCCATATCCGCATCGGTCATGATGGGATTTCTGCGCACGCCCGGGATGTGCGCATCGAATGGCTTGTCTTCTTCCTTGATATCAACCGGCTCCCATTGCCATGCACCTGCCGGACTCTTTTTCAGTTCCCAGTCATACGTGAGCAACAAACGAAAATAATCATGGTTCCATCGGTTGGGATGGGTTGTCCATGCGCCTTCCAAGCCACTTGTCACCGTGTTCTCCGCGTTTCCTTTCGGATTGATCCACCCGAAGCCCTGCTCTTCGATGGGCGCATCTTCGGGGCTCGGCCCCAAAAGCGACGCATCGCCATTCCCGTGTGTTTTTCCAACGGTATGTCCGCCGGCGGTCAGTGCCACGGTTTCCTCATCGTTCATCGCCATCCGCTTAAAGGTCATGCGGACATCCCGGGCCGTTCTCAGCGGATCAGGATTGCCGTCCACGCCTTCGGGATTCACGTAAATTAGCCCCATCTGAACGGCCGCCAGGGGATTCTCCAGCGACTCCCGGTCCTGGTCGTTCGAATAACGGTTGGAGGTAGGTGCCAGCCATTCCTTTTCAGCGCCCCAGTAAATATCCTTTTCAGGATGCCAGATGTCCTCACGCCCACCTCCAAAGCCAAAGGTTTTAAACCCCATCGATTCATAAGCCATATTGCCCGCAAGGATAAACAGGTCGGCCCACGAGAGTTTGTTGCCGTACTTTTTCTTGATCGGCCATAACAGGCGGCGCGCTTTGTCCAGGTTCGCATTGTCGGGCCAACTGCTGAGCGGGGCAAAGCGCTGATTCCCGGTATTGCTCCCGCCACGTCCGTCGGCGGTCCGGTACGTACCCGCGCTGTGCCAGGCCATCCGGATCATCAGCCCGCCATAATGCCCCCAGTCGGCCGGCCACCAGTCCTGACTTTCGGTCATCAGCCTTTTCAGGTCACTTTTCAGCGCCTCAAAGTCAAGTTTGTTAAATTCTTCCCGATAATTGAAGTCCGGACCGAACGGGTTGGATTTCGTATCGTGTTGGTGCAGAATATCCAAGTTGAGGGCGTTAGGCCACCAACTCATTACCGAACTGCCCGCATCCGTATTTGCCCCATGCATGATCGGGCATTTACCTTTTTTTGAAGTGTCCATAGTCTCTCATTTTTTTCAAAAGGTACGGACAAATCCTGAAACTGCCAACGGTCCTGTTTTTGAACAGGAATTCAACGGACCGGTACGTGAAAAATCCAGAGAGGTGATTATCTAAACCACTTTTAGTGTTTAACGATTTAGTTTCACCTTGAGAAGTAGAATAATCAAATCATTTTTTATTCCAGTCATTTTAGTCTAATTCCTTCTTTTTGAATGTTTTCGTATAGCGGGGTAATCGAGTGGTTTGAGTTCCAGTCATTTTTTGAATAAATCAATGGAGAAAAAATTTCCCCTGTTTTTAATTCCAATTCATCGAATTCGTCCATGAATCTAGTCTCAAAGTCAAACGACACATTTGCAGAATTGAGCAGAATCAACAAATCCCAATCGGAAAGTTTTTTTGCATTTCCACGTGCTTGGGAACCATACAAATAAACTTCTGAATCAGGTGCATTCTTGTCAATGACCATTTTTATCATCTGTAATATTTGCTCTTTTTTACTCATAAAACAAAGATAATGATTTTTGATATAGCGTCAGTTTTTTTTCAAGTTTGGCGTTAACGGTGAGGGTATGCAGCGCGCGGGAGTTCGTGGCCACTTTCCTATCAGCCGTTACTGAACTTGCAAATTGCTCTGAAACCCGCCTAATGTATACCCTGTGTATCCAAACTTATACAAAATCTGTTTTTAAAGCCTGTTCTCCGCATTTTGAGGAATGTTCCTCCATCATGGCTTATCTGCCCGCTTTACGTGAAACCCGTAAAAATATCCGGTATTTGACCACGGACGAATCAAGAAAAATAAAAAAGGCATTACCGGACTGCAATAACAGCCTGAACTACCGGGACAGAGCGGCAGGCACTCTGCTCATGTACACTGGTTTGAAGAGCTGTGATGTAGCAAAATGATTTGATCGGGTTTTAAAAAAGCCGGTTGACAAACACCGGATCCGCCAAATGTTGGCCAAAAAAAGCGAACACCCGAAGATATTCGCTTTCAAATCATTCTTTTCTAGATCGGTGGTGCCACTCGGAATTGAACCAAGGACACACGGATTTTCAGTCCGTTGCTCTACCAACTGAGCTATGGCACCAGTCTGTTTTGCGGTGGCAAATATAATTTAAAAAATTAAACTACAAAACAAAATAAGCCCCCCGAAAGAAAAAATCTTCCCGATACCGGCAAATTTTTCTTTTTCAGTCGTTTGACTTATCTGGCTGTTTCTCATCGATCAATCCTGATCCCTGGATCGTCGCGGCTCCCTTTCGCCGATCAGGAAACCGGCCGATACTCCTGTTGATCAAAAGTTTCCCGGTCAATCACCGGTTTCATCAAAATATCGGTTGATAATTGACAACCGTTTCCTACTTTTGCACTCCAATTGTCAAGATCGTGAAGATATACACAGACAGGTTAAAAAATGGCATCCGGATCATTCAGCAGCAGGTGGAATCGCCGGCGGCACATCTGGGGATTATCCTGAATACCGGCTCGCGCGATGAATTACCCGAAGAACAGGGCATTGCCCATTTTATCGAGCATGTCATTTTTAAAGGGACAAAAAAACGAAAGGCATTCCACATCATCAGTCGCATTGAAGATGTAGGGGGCGAACTGAATGCCTATACCGGCAAGGAAGAAACGGCCGTTTACGCCACGTTTTTAAACGAATACTACGACCGCTCCATGGAGCTGATCAGCGACATCATCAACAACAGCACATTTCCCGAACGCGAACTGGAACGTGAAAAGGAAGTGGTGGTCGAAGAAATTAACTCCTACAAGGACAATCCCCAGGAATTGATCTTCGACGATTTTGACGAACTTTTATTCGATGGCCATCCGATCGCGCGCAACATCCTGGGAACGCCCGAACTGGTCAAATCGTTCAACAGGGAAACGATCAGCCGGTTCATCAGGAACAATTATCACACCGACGAAATGGTACTCAGTCTGGTGGGAAATTTACCTTTCGACAGGTTTCACGCCATGGCTGACAAATATTTCGGCGAAATACCGGAAAAGATAAGGATCAGCCCCAGGATTGCCTTCAGCAACTATATTCCCGGAATAAAAAGGGTCAAAAAAGACACCTTCCAGACCCATTGTGTTCTGGGCAACATTGCCTATGACGCGCGGAATAAAAAAAGAATGGGGATGGTATTGCTGAATAATATTTTGGGCGGGCAGTCGATGAACTCCCGGTTAAACCTCAGCCTTCGTGAGCGAAACGGTTTGGCTTACAATGTCGAATCGACCTACAGTTCCTTCTCCGACACCGGATCGTTCAACATTTATTTCGGCACGGACAAGGAAAACCTGGAGAAGGCCCTCCGCCTGATCAAAAAGGAATTCACGTTGTTAAAGGAAAAGAAGCTGGGCACCCTGCAGTTAAGCAGGGCCAAAAAACAACTGATCGGACAAATTGCCATTGCCAGCGAAGACAGGGACGATCTGATGCTGACCCTCGGAAAGAGTTTTTTGCTTTATGATCAGGTAGACAGTCTGGAAAAGATCTATCAGGATATCGAAAAAATTTCAGAACAAACGATCCTTGAGATTGCCAATGAAATACTTGATGAAAAATCTTTAAGCGTCTTAATTTATGAATAATGGTTTCCGATAGAAAACTGGAACGCTATGTACTAAGCCACATTGACGAGGAAGACGACCTGTTGAAAGAGCTGGACCGTGAAACCAATCTGCATGTCCTTAACCCCCGGATGCTTTCAGGTCACCTGCAGGGAAAAATCCTGGAGATGTTCAGCAGAATGATCCGGCCCGACCGGATTCTGGAGATCGGCACCTTCACCGGCTATTCGGCGATTTGCCTGGCAAAGGGACTAAAGGAAGGAGGAAAGCTCCACACCGTCGAAATCGATGATGAACTGGAGACCATTGCCCGGAAATATTTCGCCAAAGCGGGATTGACCGATGTGATCGTTCTGCATATTGGTCCCGCTGCCGAGATTATTCCTACGCTCAACGATCTTTTCGACCTGGTCTTTCTGGATGCAGACAAACAGGAATATTGTACGTATTTCGATCTGATTTTCGACAAAGTCAGACCAGGTGGCTATATCCTGGCCGATAATGTTCTCTGGAACGGGAAAGTTGCCCGTGAACCCTCATCCAACGATCAGCGGACCCGGAATATCAGACAGTTCAATGAAAACGTCAAAAACGACGCCCGTGTCAGTCAGGTGATCCTTCCCATCCGCGACGGACTGATGCTGATCCGCAAGAAAGCGCTTTTATCGTAAGCCGAAAGATACCCGGTTGAAAACAGGCTCGAATTGTCAGCATCCGGAATGACAAATGATATCTAAAAGCAATTGGGTTGTGATTAATAGACATCGCCGGGAAAGGCTGATCCGTTGCCCGGGGTGTACTGGAATCAGTTCATTCGCAACAGAAAAGGCCTTGCCGTTTCCGGCAAAGCCCCTTCACAAAAATCTTCCTTCCTGAACTAGACGACTCCCTGGGCGATCATCGCATCGGCCACTTTGATGAACCCGCCGATGTTGGCACCTTTCACATAATTGATGTAGCCGTCTTTTTCGGTTCCGTATTTCACGCATGTTTCATGAATACTGATCATGATCTGGTGCAGTTTGGCATCCACTTCCTCGCGTGTCCAGGGCAACCGCATGGCATTCTGCGTCATTTCAAGGCCCGAAGTGGCCACACCACCGGCATTGGACGCTTTTCCGGGAGCATAAAGGATCCCGGCATTCTGGAACACTTCGACCGCCTCGGCTGTTGACGGCATATTTGCGCCTTCCGAGACCACAAAGCAGCCATTCTTTACCAGTTCCTTGGCATCGTCTTCATTCACTTCATTCTGTGTCGCACAGGGGAAAGCCACATCGCACTTGATACCCCAGGGCGTCCTGCCTTCCACATACTGAACATGGTATTTGTCGGCATATTCCCGGATACGTCCCCGCTTAATGTTTTTCAGTTCCAGCACAAAGGCCAGCTTTTCCTCATCAATGCCGTCGGGATCATAAATGAACCCGGAGGAGTCGGACAGGGTAACCACCTTCGCTCCCATCTGGATCAGTTTTTCCACGGCATACTGGGCGACATTACCCGAACCCGATACGACCGCGACTTTGCCTTTCAGCTCCATGTTGCGGGTCTTCAGCATCTGGTCGGCGAAATAAACGGCTCCGTAACCAGTGGCCTCGGGACGAATCAGGCTGCCACCCCACTCGATGGCCTTTCCGGTCAGCACCCCGGTGAACTCATTCCGGATCCGCTTGTATTGTCCGTACAAATACCCGATTTCACGCCCTCCCACACCAATGTCACCTGCAGGAACGTCGGTATCACTGCCGATAAAACGCTGCAGTTCGGTCATAAAGCTCTGGCAAAAACGCATCACTTCATTGTCTGATTTCCCTTTGGGATCAAAATCCGATCCGCCCTTGCCACCGCCCATCGGCAGTGTGGTCAGGCTGTTTTTGAAGACCTGTTCAAAAGCGAGAAACTTCAAAATCCCAAGATTGACCGTGGGATGAAAACGCAAACCGCCCTTGTAAGGACCAATGGCGCTGTTCATCTGGATCCGGTAACCCCGGTTAATCTGGATCTGTCCGTTATCGTCAAGCCACGGAACACGGAACATCAGGACCCTCTCGGGTTCGACCATTCGCTCCAGCACCTTGGCATACTGGTATTTGGGATTCTCGTCAATAAACGGCATCAATGATTCCACCACCTCTTTAACGGCCTGGTGGAACTCTGATTCACCCGGGTTTTTGGCAATCACTTTTGCCATAAATTCGTTTACCTTCAAATCTAACATGTTCGCCATAACTGTTTTTTTAGTATTGATTGCTCTGTGTTCAAAGATGTATCTTTTCCGGGGTCAAAAATAATCATCGCAAATAAAACCACCCCTGAAAGAAACAGATTTACGTGTTTTACGTAAGAGGTCAGGGAAAT
>CAZANK010000044.1:7468-13491 GCA_964486235.1 uncultured Prolixibacteraceae bacterium
TTGTTTTTAATCGCGAATTTCACCATATCGACGGTACTCTTGAGGTTCAGCTTCTGCATGATATGGTTTTTATGGGACTCGACCGTCCGGACACTGATAAAAAAACGGTCGGCAATTTCCTGGTTCGTGTAGCTTTCGCCCCACAATTTCAAAATCTCGATCTGCCGGGCACTTAAACTGGCAATCCCGGCGGTTTTCGCCGGGTCATCCGACTGCATGCCGGAGATGTAACGGTTCAGCAGGATGTGGGTAATCGATTTGCTGAAATAATCATGCCCGTTACGCAGGGTGTAAATCGCCTCGATCAGATCGTTCCGGTCCGAGTCGGACCCGAGAAACCCCTTTGCCCCGGCTTTAATCGTCTTCAGCACCATTTCTTCGCTGTCGATCACCGATACGATCAGTATCTTCACCCTGGGATTGCTGATCGTCAACTGAATGATAAAGTTGATGTTCCTTACCGAAATATCGTGCATCTTCACGATGAGCACATTTACCGGGACGGACTTTAGCTTCTGCAGCAAAACCCCACGGTCGTCGCAGGAGAAGACCGTCCGTAAGTCGGACACGCCGTCAACAAGCCGGGTCAATCCTTCCAGCATCAGTCTGTGTTCATCAAAAACAGCGATATCAATCATTTATCTCTCCTTTACTGTTCCTGCATCAGGATCACCGAAGTTTTTTGTTTTCCGTCCATCAAAATAGAAAAAGGCTTTTTAAACCGCACATGTTTGAAAAAGTTCGTCTCATGGATGATTTTTTGCCTTTCAAGCAGTCCCCAGGCGACAAAATCGGTCGTTGACGAATGCTTCACGGAAAAATAGCCAATATTCATCGATGTCACGTTATGGAAAAAGTGTGAACCCAGTGACGAATCGAGCGGATAGTTATCGAGGCTGACTTCCACGATGACTTTGGCATTCGATATCTGCGACCAGTTCACGGGAATACCCACGAACCGGTCCCGGCTTCCCCACCTTCCTGGTCCAATCAGCACATACTGCCTGTCTTCTTCAATCATCAGGTTATTCAGATACTCAATTTCTTCAGCCATCTGCGGGGTTTTCATTTTACTGAATTTTTCACGGTCAATGAAAATCACATCGCTGATCTCCCTGATCTTCCCGTTACCCACGCTCGATTTGGTAAACAGGACCATCTGATCCCGTTCCATGCTGCTAAAATCGATCTGATCTCTGATCTGATCGCCGATCAACGGTTTGATCTGAAGCAGGTAAAAGGTCGGGAGACCATTTTGTCCCTTGTTCAGGTCGACCGCATACTCGATCTCGACCGGAGAGCCAAATGCCTCTTTGATCGCGTTCAGCAACACGCTGATCGTTTTTGCCAGGGGGATATAATCGTATTCCAGGATGTTGGCAAAATTGACGACCCTTGGCCCATACCCGTTCAGGCCCGGCTCAAGCCGGTCGTTGTTGGCATGATAAACCGAAACACAGTGTTTCAGGGTGCCGTGTTTTTCGGCCTCTCCAATATCCAGCAGTTTAAGCGCGGCCAATTCACCGTCTTTCACAAAATCGATTTCTCTTTCCCGGCAATCGAGCGCGTAAAACTGAACCTGCGAACTGTGAAGCAGGTCCCGGATCGAGTACATCGACACCTTGGGGTATTTGGGTGAAAAGCGGAACGACTTCCAGCCGTCGACCACGTAGGTCCCCAATCCGACTGCCGCCACCGCAAACCCTTCATCCGGTTTCATGTCGGCCACCGGGTAATAGTTATACGACTGGGCAATCCCGCTGATATGGGGATAATAGTAATCGTCATACTGGTTGCCCACCAGTTCCTGCAAAACAACCGCCATTCTTTCTTCCTCGATCTTGTGCCGCAGCACCGCGAAAAAGTTGCGGGCCTTGTCGGAAAAGGTGGATGCAAAGATCAGCTTGATCGCGATAGAGACCCGGTCGAGCACAATCCGCTTGTTTGTCGTGCTGTTTGGGATCAGATACGTGTCGAACACGCCCGCGAAGGGCTGGGTAATGGAGTCTTCCGAGGAACTGGAAGACCGCACCGCAATCGGTCTGTGAATCTGTGACACGAAGACCTTCAGCTTTCTCATCAGCGACATGGACAGGAGTCCTTCTGCAAAATGACGCCTTAGCTCCTCGTAGGAGATCGAGGGGTCGACGATCTTGTCAAACAGGTTATTCTTGGTGACAAACCGCTGAAATTCGTCACTCCCGATCACCACGGTGATGGGCGTATGGACATTCATCCCCTTGATCAAAGACGGAAAATCCAGGTTATAGATCAGCACATCGATAAAAGCCAGTCCACGACCCTTCCCTCCCAGGGAGCCACCGGCAAACGAGACAATGTTTTTTTCGTCCAGCGACGACGTCTCATCAAAACTCAGGACTTTACCCTTTTTCTTTTCTTCCCGGTATTTTCTGAACGTATCCAGGAAGAACTGACGCGATTCATCCATATTCCTGAACGAAGATACCGGAACCGGGTTAAGGGTACGCGCCAGTTGGATTTCACCGCGGGCCATCAGCCACAGTGAAAACTGATTTTCTGAAGCATGCAGGTACAACGATTCACCGGGCACCTCGCGAAGCAACGTCTCAAACTCCCGGAGCGAGCGTGCCTCGGCAATCTTGTTCCCTTCCTTGTCCCTGAAAACAAAGTTGCCGAATCCAAGGTGCCTGCTCAGGTAATGTTTCAGATCATTTAGCAGCGTTTCCGAATTTTTGTTGATAAAGGCAACCTGGAGGTCCCGGGCGACTTTCTCATTGCTGTTCTCGGACGACTGGAGCATGATGGGAAGATTGGACAACTGAGATTTTACATAGCGGATAAACCTGACCCCGGCTTTGTTGTCTGTTTTCCCGGCACGCTCAAATTCCACGTCAGAGATCACGCACAGCATAAAGTCCTTGTACTTGTTGAAGACCGCCATCGCTTCCTCATAGTTTCTCGCCAGCAGGATCTTGGGACGCGACCTCATTTTGCAAATCTTGTCCAGTTCGTTTTTCTCGACCTCGGGAAGCAACCGCTGTACCTGTCCAAAAACGATGTCATACAGGTACTGCAGGTACCGCGAATAATAAAGCGGCGAATCTTCAATCAGCAGGATGACCCTCACCAGTCCGATCCGGGTGTCATTCTCCACGTTGACTTTGTCTTCGGTCGATTTGACAATCGCAAACAGGATCAGCGAATCGCCGTTCCACACAAACAGCTTATCGATCGACGGAACGGTGGGCTCAAGTTCTTCAAAATAGCTGATGTCACTCTTCTTATTGAGGAGCAGATAGATGGGAAGCGACTCCTTTTTTGCCCGGATCTGTTCACTCAGCAACACCGTCGCGTCGCGGTCGATGCCGGCCATCAGGATGACCAGGTCAAACCGGGTGGTTTCCAGCAGCTCCAGCGCTTCCTCGCCCGATGACACGCCGGTGATCCGGGGCACCGAGAAAAGGCTGTACTGGTAAATCTCGCCCATGAATTTCTCAAAAAACGAGTCTTCACTTTCAAGGATGAACGCATCGTACAACGTCGCCACAAAAAGAATGTGTTTAACCTTGTATTTCATCATGTCCAGGTACACGTACTTGTCGATCGCCTGCTGGTTGAAATACAACTGAAGCGGCTTCTTGGCCCTGATCAGCGAATTGCGGAATTCATCCGAAGGATAGATTTCCTGGGCGGGCACCCCTTTCCGGTGGATGATCGCACGTCCCTTATAGTCGTTCAGGTAGCCGCTGATCAGCCTGGCAATGTTGATCAACAGGTTACGCTCCTCCGACAGGAAAGGCCCTTCATCTTCCTCAGGAAACAGCCTCAGGTAAAAAATCTCGATTGAACCTTTTTTGCTGTCGATCGTGACAAAACGCTCCGATTGCGTCCATATCGTCTCCATGAAATTCTCACTGGTGTAGGTCTTCCCCTCAAACCGGATGCGACATGCCGTGTACCTCGGGTATTGCCATGACCTGGGAAGAATGGAGCTTATTTTCTGAAGGGTTTCTTCAACCGGCATTCCCTCCTCCATGATTCTCGACGTGTTGTTGATCGCCTTCAGCTCCTTCAGCCGTTCCGTATTTTCGCGGTGAAGCTCATTGAACACATCGCGGGTCGCGGAGCCGGCAATGAGGTTTGCCAGATTGACCAGCAAATTCCGCTCTTCTTTCAGGAAAGGACCTTCATCGGCAACAGGGAAGGGCCGGAGATAAAAAATCTCGATCGTGCCTTTCTTGTTCCCGGGCGCCTCGAACGCCTGACCCATCTTCCAGGGTGTTTCTTCAAATCCCGGACTTTCAAATACCTTTTTATCATAGCTGATCCGGGCCACCGTAGACTCTGGATACTGCCACGAAGCGGGAAGAATGGAACAGATCGACCGCAGTGATTCCTCGAGCGACTTTCCCTTTTGCAGAATCTCGGAAGTCTGGTTAATCCCTTTCAGTTCCTTCAGCCTCTCCGTATTTTGATACAGCAAATCCTGAAGGGCTTTTTGTGACACGGTCCCTGAGATCAGGGCGCCCAGATTGGCGATCAGGCTCCTCTCCTCCTTCAGAAAAAGATCGTCACCCGCGGCAGGCAATGACTTGCGGTAAAAGATCTCGATCGAGCCTCTTTGTCCGTCGGGGGTGTCGAACGTTTGCTGAATCACCCTCGACGATTCCCTGAAGTGGGCACTTGTAAAGCTCTTGTTGCCGTATCTGATCCGGGCGGCGGCGTGCTGCGGGTATTGCATGGCCTCGGGCAGGCTCGAACAGACCTCCTGCAGCAACTCGTCGAGCGAAATACTTTTCTTCAGGATCTCCGTGGCCCGGTTCAGGCTTTTGAGTTCCTTTTGCCGCTCGTTCATGTCATAGGCCAACCGCTCAAGGAGAAACCTGGAGATCAGCGCATTAAGCAAAGGGACAAACACATCAAGCGCCTGTTCCGACTCACGGAACACCGTTTCCCCTCCCTGCTGAACGAGCTGATCCGGGAAGAACAGTTCAACCAGGACCTGCTGCTTCCCCGGCAACTGGGAAAGGCGCCTGGTCACAGTTGCCGTCTCTTCAAAGCAGCGGCTCCGGATGTCCTGTTCATCATAAGAAATGCGCGCAAAAACCGGAACACCCGGTTTATACAGGCGGCTAAGCGCATCGCAGGCCTGCTGCAACGACTGCCCCAAATTCCTTCCCTTGTCCAGTATCCGGACCATCCTGTTTGTCAGCCCGGCCCGGTCGGGCCAGGCCGCTATCTTTCCGCAAGCTCCTTCTGTTCCCGGTATCGCTGCTTTTCTCATGATTCCCTTTTTTGTGCAGACGGCTCAAAATCTCCCAATCTTTTGATGTTTGCACGTCAAAAATAACGAATCTGAAGAAACCTGGGAACTCTTTTGTCAAGATTCATGATTTCATCCTCCCAGGCCGCTCAAAGCAGCAGCGACGAAAGCCGGGAACAAAGAACTGACCGGTGCCCGGAACGGCTAATCTTCAAGAGACCCGATCAGGTGAAGTGTTTCGCTGACCAAAGGTTTCTCCGCGCCAGGCATGAGCCTGGTCACTTTCACCTCATACCCGCCTTTCGGATAAGCGCTGTCGGTGCAGATGTACCCGCTCGATCCGTTGCAATGGGTTAAGACAATCGTATGGGTAAACGGCGATTGCTTTTTGATGGTCATCCCGATTTCCGTGAATAATTCCCCTGAAATACCCGCCAGCACCACATTCCCGATTTTCAACGCGGAAAGCCTGATCCCGGTGTCCGGCCCCGGTTCGTACGACGTCCGCGGAAAATGATCGGGCGCCGTCTTTTTTCCGGGCAAGGTCACCATGTTCTCCCTGATCTGCAACGTTTTGGCAGGCCGGGTATCCGTTTCATTCAGTACCCTCACCGCCTCATGCCCCACATGGAACCCAACGGCCTCCACTTCCCGGAACACGTTGCCCGGCCCGTAGATCGGGTTGATATCGCCCGAAGCCCCGGCTGTAACGCCGACAACCACGTGATCTCCCAGCTCCTTTTTGACATAACGGGCGGCTGCTCCCGGCCAGTCTCCG
>CAZANK010000045.1:0-11098 GCA_964486235.1 uncultured Prolixibacteraceae bacterium
AGGGCCTAAAATGACACTGATCTGTGGAATGACGCCCGACGAAAGGACATTGTTAAAAAAGATGTCGGCGTAGCCCGCCAGGCTTTCCACGCCCTCCTGGATTCGCGCTCCCCCGGAGTCGTTCAACCCGATGAGGGGCTTTCCCATCCTGATGGCCATCTCCTGAATTTTGACGATCTTGTCGGCATTGGCCCTGCTCATTGTTCCTCCAAAAACGGTAAAGTCCTGCGCGAAAACATAAACCAGACTGCCATTGATCGTCCCGTATCCGGTGATTACCCCGTCGCCGGGAACCTTGTTCTTGTCAATCCCGAATTCGGTGGCGCGGTGTGTCACCAGTTTATCAATTTCATTGAACGAGTCGTAGTCCAGCAGTTCCAAAATGCGTTCGCGGGCTGTTTTTTTGCCGGATGCGTGTTGCTTTTCCAGACGCTCTTTCCCGCCGCCGCACTCCGCTTCTTTGTTTATCTTTTCGAAGTGTTCAAACTTTTCTTTCAGATTCATTGTTGATTGATTAAGGTTTCAAGCTTCAGGCCGTGCAGGATTGTCTTCACTCAAACTCAATTAATACCTGATTCGATTCCACATTATTTCCTGCTTCGACGTTCACGGCCTTGACGATTCCATCCGCGGAAATCTTGTATTCACTCTCCATCTTCATGGCCGATATAATCACAGCGGTCTCTCCCTTTTTTACCGCCTGACCGCTTTCGACGAGCACCTTCACAATCTTTCCCGGCATGAGTGCGGTAATTTTGTTGGTGTTCTGACTGAGATTTCCGTGACCGCGGTTGCGAATGTACCGGACGGCTGCATCGATAACTTCCGGCTCATACGTATTGTAAAGGGTATAGGCTGTGTATTGCTTTGGTTTTGACGATGGAACCAGGGTGATGTTATGAGAGTGATTATTCACAAGAATCGAAAATGTTCCTTCGTCGTTGTGCATCAGGTCAACCTGGTAAGGACGATCATCGATCATCACCTCCAACAGATTCTCATTTTGGTCCAGAATTTTCACCTGGGCGATCCGTTCGTTCAGTTTGATTTCAATAGGCATGACGGCTGATTTTAAAGACGGTCAAAATTTTTCTGATAGGTGTATTTTTTCCACCTGTTTTCCACCGGGTTGAGTTGTTTGGAGGGAATGACCTTATTCAGCCGGTTCAGATAATCAATATACGTCGACAGGATGACCATATCTTCCGTTTCCCGGTCACACATTTCTTCTTCAAACAGGATGTCTCTGTTTTTTTCGATGAAACCGGTGTCATAATTTCCTTCCCGAAAATCGACAGAGTCCATGATTCGCTCCAGAAATTTGAGCGAAGTTTTGATGCCGGTAATTTTGTACTCATAAAGAGCCCTCCGCATCCGCTGAATGGCTTCCTCCCTGTTCTGAGCCCAAACGATCAGTTTGGAAATCAGGGAATCGTAATGTATGGGAATCTCATACCCTTCGTAAACGTATCCGTCAGTACGCACACCGAGTCCCAGCGGTTCGGTGATGGAGTGTATCCGTCCCGGACTGGGTGCGAAATTGCGATCAGTATCCTCTGCGTTGATCCGGCATTCAATGGCATGTCCCAGTTGGCCAAGTTCTTCCTGCCTGAGTGTAAGTTCTCTTCCTTCTGCAATCAGGATTTGCTGTTTAACCAGGTCGACGCCTGTCACCCTTTCCGTGATCGGATGCTCCACCTGCAACCGCGTATTCATCTCGAGAAAATAGTAATTCAGTTGGTTATCGACCAGGAATTCGATCGTTCCGGCCCCGAAATAATGCACCGCTTTAGCCGCTTCAACAGCATGATTTCCCATCTTTTCCCTTAAGTGGTGAGTTAACAGCGGAGAAGGAGTTTCTTCGACCATTTTTTGATGACGGCGCTGGATGGAACATTCCCGTTCAAAAAGATGAATCACATTTCCATGCTGATCGCCCAATACCTGAAACTCAATATGATGAGGGGCGCTTATGTATTTTTCGATATAGACCGCATCGTCGTTGAAAGACGTGAAGGCTTCGGACCGGGCGGCGCGGAGCGAACCCGGCACCTCGGCTTCTTCGCGGATCAGCCTCATGCCTTTTCCGCCTCCGCCGGCCGACGCTTTGATCATCACCGGAAGACCGATTTCACGGATGATCTCCAGCGCTTCCTGCTCGGAAGTGATGGGGTCGGTGGTCCCGGGCACAACAGGAATCCCCGCGGCAATCATCGCTTTACGGGCCGCTGTCTTGCTCCCCATTTTGTCGATGACTTCCGGCGACGGACCGATGAAAATCAGGTTGTTCTCGCGACATCGTCTGGCAAAACCGGCATTCTCAGATAGAAAGCCATAGCCGGGATGAATGGCATCAGCCTTTGAAAGTACCGCTATTTCGATCATCTTGCCGGCGTTAAGGTAGCTTTGCCCCGAAGGCGAAGGACCAATGTAATACGCTTCATCCGCATACCTTACGTGCATGGAGGTTCGATCGGCATCGGAGAAAACGGCCACTGACCTGATGTCCATTTCCCGGCACGTCCGCATAATCCGGATCGCAATTTCCCCGCGGTTTGCCACCAGAATTTTGTCGATTTTGTTCATTCGCAAAAACTTCGTTAAAAGAATTCATTTTTACTGCTACTTATAACCGCTTTTCCGAAAAAATGTTTGCAACTGAGTTTGCCGATCCGGCAGCCGTCTTCCTTTTAAGAAGAAGCGCTTTTCCTGGAGATACCTGCTGTTGAGTCTGTTGGCGGGCCTGTTTTCGTGGTCCGGACGGGATAGGTATTTTTTTAAACGCCACAGTTAAGCACGAGTGCCCATTTCAAAAAAAAAGGAGGGTTACCATCGCCATGATAACCCGTTGTTCACAATTTAGCTTAGTTAGATCAGAAAACAGATATTGGTTTAAAGAGAAAAGGTATTTTCTAAGAATTCGTTCTAACGTGTTGATTTCAAAAATTGCATTGCTAATATAGCACATATTTTATTGGTTCGTTAAAAAATCCTTAAAAAATCTTAACGTTTAAAAAATATGCCGGATTTTGGATTTTATAAAAAACTGAAAACGAATTCATAAAGAATGAAAATATGTTGTAGAATATGTTTCCGGGAAACCGAAAATCTGCGGCTTATGTTCAGCCATTTTAACTTTTTGTTTACTAAAACAATCGTCTGCACCGGGTGCTGACAGAAAAATGAATACGCTCTTGCTTTTCCCGTTTAATTTTTCTAAATTTATTAAATGATTATTTCAACATGAATTGATCAGATACGTTGACGGGACCCGACAGGGCCGGGAATTTATGCTTAAAAGAAAGTTCAATTACAGTCATAAACAATTAAAATTCTCTATGATGAGTTCAGGAAAAATTTTATTGGGAGTTTTGGCAGGATTAGCTGCGGGTGCAATGCTCGGAATTTTATTTGCACCGGATAAGGGAAGCGAAACCCGTAAGAAAATTGTCGAAAAAGGCGAGGATTATGTGGAAGGCATCCAGCAGAAACTGAATGACATGCTTGATGACATCACAAAAAAGATGGACGCCACGAAAGTGAAAGCTGAGAGGATGGCTGCAGATGTGAAAGCCAAGGCTGAAGGAGTGGCCGCAGATGTGAAGGGGAAAGCGGAAGAGGTGAAAGCCCGGATTTGATTTGCCTGCATGTTGCCGGATTCCGGTAACCTGCGGATTTTTTGCGGATGAATCGACGAACGACAACAGGACACTTCAAATGATGAATGAACGTGAAAGTTTAATTGAATCGCTTCTTGAAAAGGGAGAACAATACGGAAAAACGACACTGGAGTTAATTAAGCTGAAAACCCTTGACAAATCAGCAGATGTGGTTTCAGACACGGTCTCGTGGCTGATCGTCATTGTTTTCGCGATCTTGTTTTTTTTAATTTTGAATATCGGGGTAGCGTTATGGATCGGTGATCTGCTGGGAAAGTCTTACAATGGTTTCTTTGTAGTCGCCGGATTTTATCTCATTTTGGCTCTCCTGTGCGTGATTTTCCGGAAAAAGCTGATCAAGAAGCCAGTGAACAATTCAATCATTACAAAAGTCCTTGAATAGATCAATATGGGAAAACAAATCGCAGTGGACTCGCTCAGGGAATCGATTCGTTTGCTCGAAATACAGCAGGCAGAAGAAGGAAAAGTTCTCAAGGAAGAACTCCTGATGACCTATGAAAGTTTAAAACCGGTGAATCTTCTGAAGAGTGCGATAACCGGGATTTCACGGTCTTCGGAGATTAAAAGGGGATTTCTGGAGACCATCATTCCCGTTTTTTCCGCGTATTTAACCCAGCGAATGTTCGTCCGTCCGGGGCGTGGTATCTTCAGAAAATTGCTGGGAACCATGTTGCAGTTTGGCGTGACCAGTTTAGCGGCTAAGAACGCAGGTTTGATCCGGAATTTCATCAATCAGCAGTTTGAAAGGGTCAAAGTTCTCATGGAAGAAAGGATTTCCTCGGCAGATGAAGACGGGCAACAGGTTGCCCCGGCAGAATAGTCTTTTCCATCGTCCGCCCGTTTACGGTACCGGGTACGCTGATTGACGACGCATTTCCTGTCAGGTTGACCATGATAAACATGACGAGAATCGTCGGTGTCGTTTCTTTTTTTAATAAAGACAACCGCGGATCGGTTTTTTTTGCAGATTTATGAGGATACCCATGCCGCTGGTAAACGTCAAAAAGCGATGGCAGGTATTACGCAAATTGCAGTTGAATATTCTGAAATTGTATGAAAAGGGAATGAAGGGAACCAGTACCTTGAAAAAAGCCGAAGAAATAGCCAATAGTGTTTCTCATGGTGTCGGCATTGGCCTGGCTGTTGCTGCTCTGGCATTGCTGGTGACTTTCGCATCGCTCTACGGGAATGCCTGGCACATCGTCAGTTTTTCAATATTTGGCACCAGCATGGTTTTACTCTATATGGCGTCTACCTTATTCCATGTCACACGGCGCGCGCGACTGAAGGTCAAACTGAATAGATTCGATCATTCGGCGATTTACATTTTAATTGCAGGATCTTATACGCCTTTGGCGCTGGTTTCATTGAGAGGCTGGGTTGGATGGACAATTTTCGGCTTGATTTGGTCCATGGCTGTTGCAGGTATCATATTTAAGATCTGGTTTTATTCTTCCAAATGGAAAAAATTATCGACCGGACTCTACGTGGCCATGGGCTGGTTGGCGCTTGTTGCAATTGTTCCCGTCATTGAGCATGTTCCCTCCACGTCCTTATGGTTCATTTTCTCGGGAGGATTGAGCTATACCGCAGGAGTCGCTTTTTACCTGTATTCCAGGATTCCGTTCTTTCACCTGATTTTTCACCTTTTTATTTTGGGAGGCTCTGTCTGCCACTTTTTTGCATTCCTTTTTTTGTTGCCAATCTAGTCGACCGGCATTCCAACGCTATTTCTTATGCGAAAACCGATCACAGGGAGAAATTTACCCTGGTTCACATTTCCTTTTCTTAATATTCGTAAAATAAGACTAAAATTATGTAATTTGGGCGAGAATTCTCAAAAGTAATTAACATGCAAATTATTCAAACCAAACTCAAGCTTCTAACGGTCGCGGTGATGCTGTATATTCCCGGCATGAATGCACAAACGGTTCCCGTTATCCCCCGTCCGGCGGAATTGAAAGCGCTGGAAGGAAGTTATGAAATTACTCCCGAAACCAGCTTAATCTATGATCAGACCAACCAGGATCTGGTCCGTATTGCCGGGTTCTTGTCCAGCCATCTGTCGGATTATTACCGAACAACATTGTCCGCGTCTTCCGGTAAAAGGAAAGGGATTCAGTTAAAAATTGACCAATCGGCCAAATTAGGAGAAGAAGGATATCTGCTCCATGTGGACCGACAAGGCATTGTGATTACAGCTTCATCTGCCAACGGGATATTTTATGGTGTCCAGTCGCTGAAGCAACTGCTTCCGGCGGGTGATTCCGCCGGCCTCGCTGTTCCTTTTGTTGAAATTCGTGATGAACCTCGTTTGGCCTGGAGAGGCTTAATGCTGGATGTTGGCCGTCATTTTTTCCCGGTGTCGTATGTGAAACAGTTGCTGGATTACATGGCGATGTACAAGCTGAATACGTTCCACTGGCATTTGACGGAAGATCAGGGATGGCGCATCGAAATCAAAAAATATCCGAAACTGACGGAGATGGCCCATTGGCGCGATGAAACCGTTCTTGGCCATGCCAGTCATTCGAAAACATACGATGGCATTGGATACGGAGGTTTCTATACCCAGGATCAGATCAAAGATATTGTGCGTTATGCCGCTGATCGTTATATTACGGTCGTTCCCGAAATCGAGATGCCCGGGCATTCTTCTGCTGCCCTTGCGGCGTATCCGCAATTGGGTTGCACGGGCGGACCGTATGAAGTCAAAAAGACCTGGGGCGTGATGAAGGACGTCTATTGTGCAGGCAAAGAAGAAGCTTTTCTTTTTCTGAGCGATGTGATCGACGAAGTTTGTGCACTTTTTCCTTCGTCGTATATCCATGTGGGGGGTGATGAATGTCCGAAAGATGCTTGGAAAGAGTGTCCGGCTTGTCAAAAACGGATCAAAGACGAAGGCCTGGCCGATGAGCATGAACTTCAGAGCTATTTCATCCGGCGGATGGAAAAGCACCTGCTTTCGAAAAACAGGAAGCTGATCGGATGGGATGAGATTCTGGAAGGCGGCCTGGCGCCCGAAGCGACCGTAATGTCATGGCGGGGAGTGAAAGGGGGAATCGAAGCGGCACGACAAAAACATGACGTAGTGATGACGCCGAATTCGCACATGTATTTTGACTATTACCAAAAGGAAGACCGGGAAGGTGAACCTTTGGCCATCGGGGGCTACCTGTCGCTGGAAAAAGTGTATCATTATGAACCGGTTCCTGAGGAACTCAGTGCGGAAGAAGCCAGACACATTATCGGAGTCCAGGCGAATGTCTGGACCGAGTATATTGCGAACACCAGCTACCTGGAGTACATGACCTTTCCCAGAATATGTGCATTGTCGGAAGTGGCCTGGTCGCCTAAAATGCTGAAGGACTTTTCTGATTTTCAATCGCGGATGGGAAGTGAGTACGGAAGGTTGAAAATGTACGGGATCAACTACTTTGACGCATCAAAATGATATGAACCAATAAAATCAATTCTATGAACAGTTTATCTGAAAAAGGAAGAGCCACCCTGGATCTGCAAGATTTTGAGGCTCACCCGATCGAGTGCGTGAACTGGAAAGAATATCCCTATAAGCCGGAGGTTCAGTTCAAAATTACGAACGATGAACACCTGATCTACCTCCAGTTCAATGTGAAGGAAAAATACATCCGGGCAGTAGAAACCGTTGTGAACGGAAATGTTTATCAGGATAGTTGTGTTGAATTTTTTATTTCTCCCAGGGCTGACGGGAAATATTACAATTTTGAATTCAGTTGCATCGGCATTCCTCATGTGGCTTACGGACCGGACCGGTATCAGCGGATGATGTTGCCGATCGAGATTATCGAACAGATGCGGGTGAAGTCGTCGTTGGGAACGGAACCTTTCGAAGAGAAAAAAGGAGACATCGCGTGGAAACTGAATGTGGAGATACCCATTACCTGTTTCATCCATGACAATCTAAAATCGTTTGAAGGTCTTCGTGCCCGGGCAAATTTTTACAAATGCGGCGATGCGACCTCCGAACCTCACTATTTGAGCTGGAGTCCGATCGAAACAGTGAAGCCGGATTTTCATCAATATCCGTTTTTTGGGAATCTGTTGTTCATCTAGGCTGTGGCAACCCTTGTTGTCTTTAGTTGCAGACGCCCATGTTTGCTGCCCGTGACCGGAGGACTGCTTCAATCACGGGCGGTCCGTCCTATGCTTCCTTGCTGCTTCTTTCAGCTAATGCCAGGTAGGGACGGGGGTCCAGGATGTTTTTATATGCCGGACGGATGATGCGACGCTGTGCAAAATTCAGTTCCTCGATCCGGTGAGCCGCCCAGCCCGCCATTCTTGACATGGCAAACAACGGCGTATAGATTTCCTTTGGGAGACCGATCATGGCGTAAACAAATCCGGAGTAAAAGTCGACATTGACACACACCGTTTTGTTGACTTTCGATCCTTTAAATTCCATAAATGTCTTGATACCAAGCTTTTCAATGCGCTCATAGAAATCGAACTCCTCTTTCAATCCTTTTTCCTCCGCAAGTTCCCTGGCCTTTTCTTTCAGAAGTAACGCACGCGGATCTGAAATGGTATAGACCGCATGTCCAATGCCATAGATCTTTCCTGTCCTGTTGTATGCCTGCTTCTTCAGGATTTTCATCAGATAATTTTCGATCTCCTCTTCATCTTTCCAGTCATGAATCTCTTTTTTCAGATGTTCCATCATTTTCATGACCTCCAGGTTGGCACCGCCATGGAGCGGGCCCTTTAAGGAAGCGATGGCCGAAGCAACAGCAGAATAGGTGTCGGTACCCGACGAGCTGGTTACCCGGATGGTGAAGGTCGAGTTGTTTCCTCCTCCGTGTTCCGCGTGCAGGACAAGGGCCAGGTCCAGCACATCGGCATCCAGCCTGGTGTAATTGTCCTGCCCTTTTAGCAGGTATAGAAGGTTTTCTGCCGTGGAAAGACGTGCATCCGGATGCCGGATGGACATGGTCCCACCTAAAAACTGGTGAATATAATTATGATACGCGTATGCGATAACAGTCGGAAATTTGGCAATCAGGCTAAGCGATTGTGCAATTAATTTTTTGGGGGAAGTATCGTCCGATTCATCGTCGTAATTGTAAAGGACCAGAACCGACCGGGCCAGGATATTCATGATATTCTTACCATGAAGGCTCATGATCGAGTTTTTCAATTTGTCCGGAAGCCTTCGGCTGTTAGCCATATAACCGGTAAATTCGCTTAATTCATTCTGATCGGGAAGTTCCCCGGTGAGGAGCAAGTAGACGGTTTCATCAAAACCGTGCCGTGTTTCAAACTGAAAGCCCTTGACCAGATCGGCCACATCAATTCCCCTGTAAAGCAGTTTCCCGTCGATGGCCAGCAGGGTGCCATCTTCCGATTTGCGATATCCCACCACATCGCCTATCCGGGTGAGTCCGACAAGGACGCCGGTATGATCGGCATTTCGTAATCCTCTTTTGACATTGTATTTTTCAAACAGGTTGGTATCGATCGAACTGTTCTTTCCGATGGGATGGGAAAGCCTTTCGATCAGGTCATTTGATTCCATGATAGTTTCCATAATGATGATATCTTTAGTTTCCTCGCTAGAAGTAGTTTATAACTCTGAAAAAACGCAAATACAATTATCACATAAAGATCACAATTAAAAATGAAAGCAAGAGTTTTGGTCAAAAAATGTATCAATCTATCAGTAAATTTTACATTCTATTTACAAATAATAACCTAGGAAAAACCCTGTTTCTGCTGTTCATAAAAATTTCTTTTTTTCAAGTAAAAAAATTCACTTCGGAGAACAATGGAACAAGAAATCCTCTAATATTGCGATGATCGTCACACGACGTGAATGTAGTAATTAAAATTTTAAGAATCAATGTTTTACAAAGACTATTTGAGAAAGATATTAATCCGCATTTATGAACGTTAGCGTGTTGCAGGAAACAGACTCTTCAGACAGAGATGTTCCTCTTGGTTTTCCCGTGAAGAACGGGAAAAAAAGGGCCGGTTCATACGACCCGGTGTCCCTTAAGGGTTCAGGTTTAATTGGCCCCGGCGAGGCATCAAAAGAATTTCTGCAAAAGCATTTTCCGGGAGCCACGATCGATGATTGGAACGACTGGAAATGGCAAATTCGCAACAGTTACACATCGCTCTCTCAGTTATCAATGGTGACAGAGCTGTCCGGTACCGAAAAGCAGGTGTTGCTATCACCTGGAGTGCATCTCCCATTTCGTCTTACCCCCTATTACGCGTCTTTACTTTCTGACCCGGAAGGTGGTCAAGCCATTCGAAAGGCCATGATTCCAGGCATAGAGGAACTTAAACTCACGCCGGGAGAACAGGTCGACCCGTTAAACGAGGAAGCCACGACACCCGTTCCGCATCTGGTTCACAGGTATCCGGACCGTGTGTTGTTTCTGGCCACGGGTTTTTGTTCGGCCTATTGCCGGTATTGTACCCGTACTCATCTAGTGGCTAAAGAGAAAGTGCATTTTAACAGCGCCTGGGAGCCAGCGATCGAATATATCCGGCAGCATCAGGAGGTGAGGGACGTGTTGATCTCCGGGGGTGATCCGCTGACCATGTCCGATCACATGTTGAACAGTTTACTCACCCGACTTCGTGGTATACCTCATGTAGAGCTGTTACGAATTGGGACAAAAGTCCCGGCGGTGTTACCCCAGCGAATTACGAATTCGCTGGGGTGGATGTTAAAACAATTCCATCCGTTGATGATCAGTATTCACTTTACCCATCCTGCGGAACTGACACCCGAAACGTCCGAAGCCTGCAACAGGTTGGCCAATGCCGGCATTCCGCTGGGAAGCCAGACCGTTTTGCTAAAGGGGATCAATGATGACGTTGCGGTCATGAGAAAATTAATGCAGGGTCTGCTGCGAATTCGTGTCAGACCGTACTATCTGTACCAGTGCGATCCGATCCCGGGTTCCGCTCATTTCCGGACTCCGGTCAGCAAAGGGCTTGAAATAATCAGGGGTTTACGTGGTTTTACCAGTGGGTATGCAGTTCCCAATTACGTGATCGACGCTCCTGGTGGCGGAGGAAAAATCCCCTTGCTCCCTGATTATTTTCAGGGTACGGAAAACGGGAATCTGATCCTGAAAAATTATGAAGATAACGTGTTTTATTATCCGGACGCGGAGGCGTGCGTGTCGGATCGCGGATGAAAGAATCAAAAAGAGATGAGAGTAGGATTAACATACGATTTAAAGTCGGACTATCTGGCTTTGGGTTATTCTGCCGAAGAGACAGCGGAACTGGATCAGGAAGCGACCATCGAAGGCATTGAAAAGTCCTTGCGCCATTTAGGTTACCAGCCGGAGAGGATTGGCCATGCGCGGGCGCTGATGCAACGTTTGCAGGATGGCGACCGCTGGGACCTGGTGTTTAAT
>CAZANK010000045.1:11108-13471 GCA_964486235.1 uncultured Prolixibacteraceae bacterium
AAGGGATGTATGGTGATGGACGGGAATCGTTGGTGCCGGCATTGCTGGACTACTGGCAAATCCCTTATGTGTTTTCCGGTCCTGCCACCATGGCCCTGACGCTCGACAAGGCCTTTTGCAAACGCGTGGTTCGTGATGCCGGGATTCCGACACCCGATTTTTGCCTGATTCGTTCAGAAGCTGATTTAACAGCAAAAAAACCCGCCTTTCCGCTTTTTGTCAAGCCGGTATCGGAAGGAACCGGTAAAGGGATCAGTGAGCATTCGCTGGTGAACAGTGAGAAAGATTTCAGACTGGTTTGCCTGGATTTGCTGCATCGTTTTCGTCAACCTGTGCTGGTCGAATCCTATCTTCCGGGCCGTGAATTTACCGTCGGAGTAGTGGGAAATGGTCATGAAGCCCGGGTGGTGGGTGTCATGGAAGTGGTGTTCAGGGATCACACCCGGGAAATCTATTCCTATGAGAATAAGCAAAACTATGAGGAAGTGGTGGACTACAGGGCGGTACATGGCGAATTGGCCGGAAAATGCGGCGAGCTGGCACTCCGGGTATGGGACGTTACCGGGGCGCGGGATGGCGGACGCGTGGATATGAAACTGAACACTGCGGGAAATCCTGAGTTTATGGAGATCAACCCCCTGGCTGGTTTGAATTTTCACGACTCCGACCTGCCCATCCTGGCCAGGCTAAACGGAATGAATTTCGATGCGTTGATCGGTGCAATCATGGAAGCAGCCGGAAAGCGAATTTTCAGATTTTATGAACAACCTTGTCGTTATCCTGCATAATCGTTTGTCCGGGCATCCGACTCCTGATGAATACGATGTGCTCGATCAGGTGAATCTGGTAAAGGGCGCCTTGACCGAACTGGGTTACACGTGTCTGGTTCGGGACTCTGGAACTGAGTTGTACCGGGATATTGTTGAAATCAAAAACCTTTCTCCGGTTTTCGTATTCAACCTGATCGAAACCGTTTTCGGACGCAGCGAATTGCTCCACCTCGTTCCGTCCATGTTGTTGTCCTGGAAAATTCCTTACACCGGCGTGTCGGATGAAGGTTTATTTCTGACCACGCGAAAAACCCTGGCGAAGCGGATCATGAAGCAGTCCGGAATTGCCACGCCGGACTGGTTTCCGGTCGGACCGGTTCCTGACTCGTTTGACCCCGGGAAATCGTATATTCTCAAACCGGTTGCAGAGGAAGGTTCAGTCAGCCTCGATGAAGATGCTGTTTTCAGCGGTCATGATCCCAGACTGACCGAAAGAATGGGCATGTTGGATCCGGATGGTTGGTTTGTTGAAGAGTTCGTCGAAGGACGGGAGTTCAACCTGAGCGTAACCGGCAAACCTGGTAACTATCAGGTTTATCCTGTTGCTGAAATGATTTTTCATGATTTTCCGGAAGGCAAGAAGCGGATGCTTGGCTACAGGGCTAAATGGGATGAGCACTCGTTTGAGTACAACCATACCTGCCGGCGGTTCGGGACGCTGGATTCAGAACCTGACCTTCGTGAATCACTGATCGCTGCGACACGGAAATGCGGGGAAGTTTTTCAGCTTTCCGGTTATTTTCGGGTCGATTTCCGTGTCCCGTCCAATGGGCAGCCACTCGTGCTGGAAATTAACGGGAATCCATGCATTTCACCCGACAGCGGTTTTATCGCGGCTGTTTTGGAAGACGGCATGACGGTGACAGAAGCGATTGCCCAAATTATTAAACTGTTAAATGAATAAAGGATGAATCTTGAATGTGAAAAGAAAAAACTGCAAACGACGGATAGCGAATCATTTAACGCCCCCCGCTCCCGACTCACTATTCCCGACTCACTATTCACTACCCACCACTGATTTATGAGAACATACAGAAATTTACTCATCCCTTCAGACAGAGAAGCGATCAACGAGCTTCTGGAATCAACAAAGGTGTTTTATGATTTTGAAATAGACGTGGCCATTGAAATCGTCGATGCTTTCCTGAGCAAAGGGGAAGCATCCGGATATTATTTTTACGTGGCTGAACAGGACGGCCGGGTTACCGGCTTTGTTAATTTCGGCCCAACCCCTTGTACAAAGGGAAGTTGGGATATCTACTGGATTGCCGTCACAAAAGAACTTCAGGGACATGGGTTGGGAGCCGACTTGTTGAAAATGGCCGAAGACAAAATCGTCGCAAAAGGTGGGTCAAAAATATGGATTGAGACCTCCTCCCGTCCTGATTACCTTTCCACCCGTAATTTCTATCTGAAGGCAGGTTATGAACAGGTTGGTGAACTCCCGGATTTTTATGACAAAGGCGATCATAAGATCATTTTCTCCAGGCAACCGGATGCATCATGAGCTTTGATGGTTATTCGTAATTGGCA
>CAZANK010000046.1:0-13437 GCA_964486235.1 uncultured Prolixibacteraceae bacterium
ATGCGCGCCAGAGGCGCCCAGGTAACCGATATCGCGATTATCATCGTGGCCGCCGACGACGATATCATGCCGCAAACGGTGGAAGCCATTAACCACGCCCAGGCGGCGGGGGTGCCCATTGTTTTCGCGATCAATAAGATCGACAAGCCAGGCGCCAATCCCGAGAAGATCAAGGAAGGACTGGCAAACATGAACTTCCTTGTTGAAGAATGGGGCGGGAAATATCAAAGCCAGGATATCTCGGCCAAGCAGGGGACCAACGTGCATGAACTGCTCGAGAAGGTCCTGCTGGAGGCGGAGATGCTGGAGCTGAAAGCCAACGAGGATAAACGGGCCACCGGAACGGTGATTGAATCGTCGCTCGACAAGGGTCGCGGTTATGTGGCTACGCTGCTTGTCCTGAACGGTACGCTCCGCCAGGGCGACATGCTGCTGGCAGGTCAGTATTACGGTCACGTGAAGGCCATGTTCAACGAACGCAACCAGCGTATTCAGGAAGTCGGTCCTGCCGAGCCGGTGATCATTCTTGGGCTGGACGGTGCGCCGCAGGCCGGCGACAAGTTCAACGTGATGGAAAATGAACGCGAGGCCCGTGTAATCGCCAACAAGCGTGAACAACTGGCACGTGAACAGGGGCTCCGTACACAAAAGCACATCACTCTCGATGAAATCGGCCGACGGATTGCCATTGGCAACTTCCAGGAACTGAACCTGATTGTAAAAGGCGACGTAGACGGCTCCATCGAGGCCCTTTCCGATTCACTGATCAAACTTTCGACCGAAGAAATCCAGGTCAACGTGATCCATAAAGCGGTGGGGGCCATTTCGGAATCGGACATCAACCTGGCCACCGCCTCCGACGCCATTGTGGTCGGCTTCCAGGTACGGCCCACCCTTCAGGCCCGCAAGCTGGCTGAAAAGGAAGAAGTGGACATCCGGCTGTACTCCATTATCTATGATGCCATCAATGAGATCCGGTCGGCGATGGAAGGCATGCTTTCACCCGAAATCAAAGAGGAGATCAGCGGAACGGCCGAGGTTCAGGAGGCCTTCAAGATTACCAAAGTGGGCACCGTGGCTGGGTGTATCATCCGTGACGGGAAAATTGCCCGGTCCAACAGAGTGCGCATTATTCGCGACGGAATTGTGATTTATACCGGGACACTTGGGTCGTTGAAACGGTTCAAGGATGACGTGAAAGAGGTGCAGAAAGGATACGAATGCGGCTTGAATATTGACGGATACAATGATATTCGGACTGGAGATATGATCGAGGCATTCCACGAGGTGGAAGTTGCCAAGACCTTGTAAAAAAAATCCGGTGCTGATCAGCACCGGATTTTTTTTAGGCCCCCAGCATCGCCTGGTAGGCTTCCGCATCCATCAGCTCATCCAGTTGGGCCGGATCGGATAGCCTGATCTTGATCATCCATCCATCGCCGTAAGGATCCTTATTGATCAATTCCGGACCGTCTTCCAGGGCGGTGTTGAATTCCGTCACTTCGCCTGCAACAGGCATAAACAAATCAGAAACCGTCTTTACCGCTTCAACCGTGCCAAATGTTTCCCCCTTCTCCAAGGTCTCTCCTACTGTTTCTATTTCAACAAAAACAATGTCACCCAGTTCCCCCTGGGCGAAATCCGTGATGCCGACAACAGCCACATCACCATCAACGCGAATCCATTCGTGTTCTCTTGTGTACTTTAAATTTTCAGGCAGACTCATATATCTCAGTTTTTACATGGGTAACTCCGGCGAAAAAAACCGGTGGCATTTTCCGCCAAAGCAAATATCCGGTATTTTATTTAATTGTCATACTTTTTTAAACCATAAATTCAGGAGTAATGGTGATCATCTTTTCTAAAGAAGTTTCTTACCTTGCAGCGATAATTGCAATGAAATGATGTTTTCAACAACCATTGACACGATCGACCAGCTTGAAGACGCGGCGGCCAGGTTCCTGGAAGCGTTCCCCGATGATCGCATTTTTGCCTTCTACGGGAAGATGGGCGCAGGAAAGACCACCTTCATCAAGGCTTTATGCCGCACGTTGGGTTCGTCCGATAACATCACGAGTCCGACGTTTGCCCTGATCAATGAATATGATACCGCGGGGCCGGCAAAAATCTACCATTTTGATTTTTACCGGGTCAGGGATCCGGAAGAAGCGCTTGATATCGGGCTGGATGAATACCTGTACGGCGAACACTACTGTTTGATGGAATGGCCTGAGAAAGTAGAATCGCTCCTTCCCGACAACCTGGTCGAGGTCCATCTTGAAGAAAAGACACCCTCAACCCGTCAGCTAAAAGCCTTTCACAGATATTGATTATTTGCGTAGAAAAGAGTAATTTGGACGACTCAATATTCTTTCATGACCGAAAAAGAACATATTCCCGAGCCATCGAATTTTTTCATGCCCCGGGAAGAAATGCTGGAAATTCTCAAAAAGGGGAAAAAACTGACCATCGGCATTCCTTCTGATTTCTCAAGAGCCGAATACCGGATCCCTTTGACGCCGGAGGCGGTCGAACTGCTGATCTCATACGGGCATGAGGTTTACATGGAAACCAATGCCGGCAAGGCGGCCAGTTATTCGGACGATCAGTACAGGAATGTGGGCGCCGTGGTTATAGACAGCAAAGAAGAAATCTTTCAGTGCGATCTGGTTCTGCGGATTTCTCCTTTCGATCACGATGAGATTGAGATGCTGCGCGGAAACCAGGCGATCTTCTCCTACATGCAGATGAACGTGCATTGCAGTGAGTCGATCAGAAAGCTCATGAACAAAAGGGTGACGACCGTGGCTTACGAATACATGGAAAATGAAAACAACAGCCTGCCCGTTGTCCGGCTCATGAGTCAGATATCGGGAGTCACCGCGGTCACGATCGCCAGCGAGTACCTGAGCAACTCACGCGGCGGTAAAGGTGTTTTGCTGGGTGGCGTCACCGGGATATCACCGACGGAGCTGGTGATCCTCGGCGCGACGACCGCGGCCGAATTTGCCGCCCGTGCCGCACTGGGACTGGGGGCGATGGTCAAAGTCTTTGACGACGACGTGTTCAGGCTAAGAAGCCTGGAGGAGAAACTGGGCCAGCACATCTTCACGTCGGTACTTTACCCGAATGTACTGAGAAAAGCACTGAAATCGGCCGATGTGGTCTTAGGTGCCTTCTCCACGAATTCCATCCTGAGGTTCCGGGTCTCGGAGGAGATGGTGCGAAAATTGAAAAAGGGATCGGTAATCATCGACCTGAATGTCAGTCAGGGCGGCTGTTTCGAAACGAGCCGGTGTACCGACCTGAACAACCCCACCTACGTCGAACATGGCGTTATCCATTATTGTGTGCCCAATATGCCTTCACTGGTTGCCCGCACCGCCTCCATCGCGCTGAGCAACATTTTGACGCCGATCATCATTTCAATAGGAGAGACGGGAGGCGTTCAGAACTATATAAAAACGTCGAAAGGGTTCCGGAAAGGGATCTACATTTATAATGGGATCCTGACCAACCATGATCTGGGTGCAAAGCTGAATATCCCATCCAAAGATATTGATCTGCTACTGGCTGTCTTCTGACTGCTGCACGAGGATCATCATCGAAATGGGCGGAACCGGAACCTGCGTCCCTTCAACTTCCCGCAAACCGGTCAGGTCAATCTCGTCCTCCCAGGCGACAACCGTCCATTTGCCAGGCCTCATCAATTCGGCGCAGACCGTCTTCACCGACGCGTTAAAGATCAGTTGCATGGTTTCCCAGCGGGTTTCGCCCGGATAACCTTCGATACCATACGAAATCAGCCCGACCCCGCAGACCGGCGAAAACCGCAGGTGCCGTCTGATTTCGTCGGAAGAACGCATTCGCAGTGCGGGAACATTTCTTCGTAAACCGATCAGCGCGCTGTAATACTGAAAAACATCCTGAAATTCCTGCTTTCTGTTCCAGTCCAGTTGATTGATTTCATCGGGCGAACGATACGAGTTGTGGTCGCCGTTCTTGGTGCGGCAAAACTCCACCCCGGCGTGCAGGAATGACATCCCCTGGGAGGTCAGGCTCAGGGCTCCGGCCAGCTTATGCATTCGCCTGATTGCTTCTTCGCCGGCATCCGGGTTGCTCATCCGAAGCTTGTCAAACAAGGTCAGGTTATCGTGCGACGACACATAGGTAACGGTCTGAAAAGGTTCACCGGCCCATGGGAAAGCGGAACTCCCGACATGATGGCAACCGATCTGCGGGTGGTGACACGCGGCTGCAATCCCGGCCTTCACCGCATCCTCACTGAACGGCCTTCCGCTCACAAATCCTTTTTCGCGGCCGTTGAAGTTGTCGCCTTTCACCGCGTCACGAAAATCATCATTAAAACAGGCAATCCGGTCCAGCCGGCCCACGTTCGCCTTCACAGCCCTGTATTTTTCGGGCATCGGGCTCCCCGCAGCCGTCCATCCTTCTCCGTAGAGCAACATCCCCGGCCTCAGTTGATCCAGAGCCGCCCGAACGGCGTTCATCGTGCCCATATCCAAAACGCCCATCAGGTCGAAGCGAAAACCGTCGACATGGAACTCCCTGGCCCAGTAGCATACCGAATCAACAATATATTTTCTCACCATAGCCCTCTCGGAGGCAATTTCGTTTCCGCAACCACTCGCGTTGGAAAAAGAACCATCCGGATTCTGCCGGTAATAGTAACCGGGAACCGTCTGGTTGAACCAGGAACGGCGGGTATAGCCTGTATGGTTATAGACCACATCCAGGACCACCCCCAGCCCGGCCCGGTGCAACGCCATCACCAGTTGTTTGAATTCCGTAATCCGGGCGGTCGTATCCGGATTTGTGGCATAAGCGCCTTCGGGTACATTGAAGTTGAGGGGATCGTAACCCCAGTTGTATTTTTCGTGCGGACGTTTCTCGTCAACCGTGTGAAAGTCGGCCACAGGAAGCAGATGAACATGTGTAATCCCCAGTTCTTTCAGATGGTCGATCCCTGATGCAAGTCCCCCGGGCCCCTTTGTTCCCTCCTCGGTAAAGGCCAGGAACTTCCCCCTGTTTTCCATTCCCGAGTTGCCGGCGATCGAGAAGTCACGCACGTGAAGTTCGTAGACAATCGCGTCAACCTGGCTCTCGGCCGAAACGGGCTGATCATTCTCCCAGCCCCCGGGATTTGTTTCGCCGGGGACGAAAAAAAGGCCCCGTTTGCCGTTCATTCCCACGGCCCGGGCATCTACTCCGGGCGTTTCGTTCATCCACTCGCCGTTCTTCACCTTGATCGTGTAATACAATCCCTCAAAACTACCGCCCATTTGCAGCGTCCAGCAACCATGCCGGTCCTTTTTTAATGAATCGATCCGCACCGGCTTCCCGCCTTCACTTTGGCGATACACAAAAAAATCGACCTGCTGGGCCACAGGAGCCCATACTTTCACAAAGACTCCCCGTTCAGTGGTGTGAACGCCCAGATCATCGCCGCCGTAATAAGGGTATGATGAGAAGTCAATGTGATTAAATCTCCAGTTCTGCATTAAGAGACTAAGCTTTTTCGAAGGGTTACATACCTCGTCTTATAATTTCTTCCGTTTGTATCACGCAATAAGACCCGGCCCCAGTAATACTTCCGGAGGGCCCTGTCGTAATCATGAAAGGCGCTCAGATTAATCCGGAGTTCATGCACTTTCCCGGCTTCAAGATAAAGCGGATAAATCTCATAGCGGTCAACACCTTTCAATTTAAATTTCCGGATTGACCACAACTTACGGAACATGATCACCGGCGCCAGGATGTCGACATCTTTTTTTGACACGTTCCGGACGACCAGGGTCAGGGTTCTCGGGCGGTATCGTCTGTCCTGCAACAAATCGACCTTCAGCCGCCGCCCGATAAAGGGCAGGGAACGCGGCCCCTTCCCGCTCTTCCGTCGCCCGCTACGCCACAGAAAAGACAAAACCACGACGGCTAAAACCAGCCCCGTCAGCTTGTAGGCGGCAGCGCCCGGCTCGGGTAATGAAAAAACAAAAAGCAGGTACAAACACATCTTCAGCAAAATCAGGTTCTTTTTGTAAGCAGTTTGATGGCTTAAAAGTAATAAAGTTGATGGGCTTTCAACCCAAACCCCACTAACTTTTTTGCCTTGATACAAAAAAGTCACCAAAAAAAAAGTTACAATTGCAGGTCGATCCGGGCCCCATCGCCTAAAAGCTTAAGACTTCCTTGAGGTTTTTGTATCCTGATTTGCTGACTTTTAACTTGGTCCTGTCTTTGAGGACCACCACGTACGAATCCTTTTCATATTGCTGGATCTCCGCGATTTGCGTCACGTTCACAATGTAAGACCGGTGAATGCGGATGAAGTCCCTTGGCGACAGGTTCGTTTCAAAGTATTTCATCGTTTTCTGCTTCATGTGCCGGCCGGTGTCGGTGTAAATAAACACGTAATCGTCGAGTGATTCAATATAACGGATCTGCCCGGCCATGATAATGGAAATTTTGTGCCTGTCCTTGACCACCACCCGGTCAAGGAATTCGCCCGGCAAAAACTCGCTTAGCCGGTCCAGTCGCTCTGCCGCGTTCTCCTTTCCGGCAATCCGCCGGGCAACCTTCGCGATTGCAGCAAGCAACCTTTCTCTGGAGAATGGTTTGAGCAGATAATCCGCGGCATTATACTCAAATGCTTTCAGGGCAAACTGATCGTACGCTGTCGTGAAAATGATCTCAGGCTTATGTTCGAGCAACTGCAGCATCTCAAATCCGGTGATCTTAGGCATCTGGATATCCAGAAGGACAAGGTCGGGCCGGAGGTCATTGATCATCTGAACCCCTTCAAACCCATTCCCACATTCGCCGATGACATGGATTCCCGGATATCCTTTCAGGTACGACTTTAAGAGGTCTCTTGCCAGTTCTTCATCTTCGATGATCAACACGTTTAAGTTCTCACTCATGGCTCATCATTTTTGAGGGAGCATTAATTCCACGCGAAAGCTTGTTTTAAGATCCGTCACTTTCATCAGTCCCGGATTTCCATAGATCAATTCCAGTCTTTGCCGGATATTTTTTAATCCGATACCCTCCCCCCTGTTCCTGACTGACTCGGATTCATAGTCATTTTCGACAGAAATATGAAAATAGCCTTCTTCTGACCGGCAACGAATATAAATCCCCACCGGATTTGACGCCTCATAGACGCCATATTTAATGGCATTCTCCAGCAGGGGTTGCAGGATCATATTCGGGATGTGTGCCTGCAAACATTTTTCTTCGACCTCAAATACCGGGTTCAGTTTCCGTCCAAACCTGATCTTTTCCACGCTCAGGTATAACTTGATATTCTCCAGCTCCTCCTTCAACGCCACAGTTTCTTCCTGTCCGTGCTGCAAGGAATAGCGCATGAAATCAGAAAGGTTGATCACCATCTCATGCGCCTTTCCCGGATTGCTGACAGTCAGTGAGGCGATCGAATTCAGGCTGTTAAAAAGGAAATGCGGATTGATCTGCGATTTTAACGCACTCAGCTCCGCATCCCTGATCAGTGTTTTTAACTCCGCTTCCTTTTTTATTTTTTCTTTCAGTGAATTGTAATAGCCCACCGCGTAGAAAAAAACCACGTAGACCGCGTACATCAGATAGCCGGTGAGGATTTTGGAAGGAAGCGCCTCATAGAGGTAGGCCAGGTGTGACTGGTCGATCATTTTCACCAGGATGAAGCTCAGGTACAGCCACAGCGCGTTTAAGATGGAAGCGGCAATAAAGTTGAATACCACATTCAGAAACCAGTCTTCCTCGCGTAACCCGTTGTATTTGATCAGATACCAGATGCTCGTCCCTAAGACCGGATATAAAACAAAAATGGAGCATGACTCAAGCAACGCTGCCTCAAAGCTCATTTTATACCACAGGGTTTGCAGGAAAATATTCCCCGCACCCATTAACAGCCAGAACAAGCTGTAATAGAGGCTTAATATCCGGTTATTCATGAACGGATGCTTCATCGTCCGTCTGTTAGCTTGACTTCGATACCTCCAAAAAGGGTAAGCCCTTTAATCACCAGCGTCTTTGAGGGACTGGGTTCCGTCTGCCTGAAAGCTTCTCCCCGTTTATCGGTAAAAGCCCCGATGACCGTTGTCACTTCGCTCTTGACAATCCAATCGTTTGGCACCTTGATGCCCGTTCCTCCAAAAATGCAGATACAGTCAATGACAGCCCCTTCGGGAGCCAGATTCGCCTGTCGCAGGTCATATTCAATCCCTCCGAAAATGGACGTGGCCCTTCCGCCTTTCAAGTCCTGAACGCTGATAAAAACCTCGCGTCCGCCAAACAGCACGAAATCATCAAACTGGTCAAACTCGCGTTTTCTGTTCCCGTCCCTGATCTGCCGGTTACATCCTTGATGCCGGTGTAAAAGCAAGGCACCCGCCGCGATAAGCGCCAGGGGCCAGTACAGCCGCTCCAGTTGGTGGGGAATGCTGGTCATCTCGGGCAGCAGGAAGAACACGCCCACCCCGATCAGGACGATCCCGGAAACGGTGCTGCCGCCAATCAGGAGGAATACGCCTATTGCGACAACGAGCATCTGCCAGGAGATCAGCAAATCAGCGATATCCCAGGGGATGATGCCGAGCCTGTCCAGAATCAGGATCACTCCGGCCGCGATCAGGATTACCCCAAGGTAAACGCGCTTATTTCCCCTTCGTTCCATTTTTATCATGCTCTCGAGAATTTCTTTTGAATACTTTGTGCCGTCATCCGGTCATTTCACGCGGCAACACCCTCATTATATGCGCAAAGTAACTGCAAGTCATCCACAAAGAATAAGACTGATCGGTCAATGGCGTGGAATAATCGGTAAATACAAGAGCGGACTACTGACTTTTCAGCTTCGTCCATGCATCGCGCAGCGGAACCGTCCGGTTAAATGCCGGCTTTTCGGGTGTACTGTCCGGGTCGAGATTAAAATAGCCCAGCCGTTCAAATTGAAAAGACTCCAGCGGCTTTGCCTTTTTCACGAACGGTTCGAGGTAGCATTCGGGGAGTACCCTGAGTGATTCCGGATTCAGGAATTCTTTAAAATCGACATTTTTATGACCGGCAGGATCCTCGTCGTTAAACAACCGGTCGTACAGACGGACTTCCGCCGTTACATGCTCCGTAGCTGAAACCCAGTGAAGGGTTGCTTTCACTTTCCGGCCATCGGGAGAATGACCACCGCGAGACGCCGGATCGTAAGAACAATGCAGCTCGGTAATTTCTCCTTTTTCGTTTTTGATGACGTCGGTGCAGGTAATAAAATAGGCATAACGCAGGCGGACCTCGCTGCCGGGCGACAGCCGGAAAAACTTGCGCGGAGGGTTCTCCATGAAATCGTCACGCTCAATATAGACCTCGCGTGTGAACGGGACTTTCCGCGTTCCTGCCGCCGGGTCCTCCGGATTATTCACCGCATCCATTTCTTCAAGCTGGCCCTCCGGATAGTTGGTGATGACCACTTTCAACGGATCTAGGACACCCATCACCCGCTGGGCTGTTTTATTCAGATCTTCCCGCACGCTGTGCTCCAGCAAGGCCATGTCGATGGTGCCGTCTACCTTGGTCACCCCAATGCGCTCCGAGAAATTCCGGATGGACGCGGCCGTGTAACCACGACGGCGTAATCCCGAGATCGTGGGCATCCGGGGATCGTCCCATCCGTTCACGTAGCCGTCTTTGACCAGTTCCAGCAACTTGCGCTTGCTCATCACCGTGTAAGTCAGGTTGAGCCGGGCAAACTCAATTTGCCGGGGCCGGTAACCGCCGTCCTTTAACTGGTCAATAAACCAGTCGTACAACGGACGGTGAACCTCGAACTCCAGGGTGCAGATCGAATGCGTAATGCCTTCCCAGTAATCGCATTGACCGTGTGCAAAATCGTACATCGGATAAATACACCATTTGTCACCCGTGCGATGGTGCGATGTTTTCATGATCCGGTACAGAATCGGATCACGCATGTGCATATTGGGTGATGCCATATCGATTTTGGCCCTTAACACGCGCTGACCTTCGTCAAATACGCCGGCCTTCATCTGCATGAGCAAATCCATATTCTCCGCGACCGGGCGGTTCCTGTAAGGGCTTTCGATCCCCGGCCGGGTGGGGGTTCCCCGCTGACTGCTTATGGTTTCCGCATCCTGGTCGTCCACGTACGCCTTGCCTTCCTGCACAAGCTTGACCGCGAAGTCAAAAAGCTTATCGAAATAATCAGAGGCATAATACTCCCGGTCCCCCCAGCTAAATCCCAGCCAGCGTACATCTTCCCTGATGGATTCAACATATTCCGTTTCCTCCTTCGACGGATTCGTATCGTCAAAACGCAGGTTGGTTAACCCGCGGTATTTCTCTGCCGTCCCAAAATTCAGACATATCGCTTTTGCGTGTCCAATGTGCAAATAACCATTGGGCTCGGGCGGGAAACGCGTATGGATACGGCCGTCGTTCTTCCCTTCCTTCAGGTCTTCATCGATGATCTGGTGAATAAAATTCTTTTTAACCGCAATCTCCTTTTCAGGACTGTCTTCGCTCATATCAGTAAATTAAATTTCTTAAAATCCTGCCGGATCGCAAATGTATAAAATGATTCTTGATGGTCATTTCTTAACCTTTAAAAATCACCGTCAAAAAAGAAAAAATAATCTGTCCCCGCAAATATTCGTGACGTGAAATGAAGGAAAGCGGTTTTCTGTGTTGCAAAGCCAAAAATTTTATCTAAATTTGCTGTCCCAAAATCCGGGCGGCCCGGGGACGGAAAATCAGGGTCGGTTGGCCGAGTGGCTAGGCAACGGTCTGCAAAACCGTGGACGGCGGTTCGAATCCGCCACCGACCTCAAACTTGAAATGCAACCAGTTTACCTCCTGCTGGTTGCATTTTTGATATTGAACTACCCCGCCGCAGAGCAGCGGGGTATCACGAAGGAATTAGTTTGCTGATCCGCCGCAAAGCGGCGGGAAACTAACCCCGTAGCGATTAGGATTTGGCCGTATTGCCGACGATCTCCGCAAACGTGAAAAACACCAGTCTTTTTGGATCAAATCTGCTCCGGCTGCATGTTCAATGAATCCGATTTCTGCCTGAACTCCGCGCATATTTTATTTTCCTGATCTTTCTTTGTAACCATTTAATTTGTACATTCGGCTATCGGTTCTTTTCATGGAACTGCGAAGGAAAGGTGTGACCTTGCTGAACCCTGAAAAGGCTGGTCAAAACACAGACGAAATTCGAAAGAGCTATGGACCGTAAGATCTATCACTATACCAAAAAGCAACTCATTATCCTTGCCGTGATGACCAGTATCCTCCTGATCATTGGCGGTCACCTTTATTACCGGTATGAACGGCAAGGTGCCCGAAAGGAAACGTACAACGATCTGCAGGCCGTCGGCCGGTTAAAGGCGCATCAACTGGCACAATGGTATCAGGAACGGTTGTCGGAAGCCAGTTTCTTCTCAGGCAACCTCCCTTACACACAGTATGCCAAAAACATCATCCTGCGAAAAAGCGGAGAGGATGAAGTCCTCCTTCGAAATGCCCTGTCGCAAATCATGACCAACAAGCGGTATGAAAATATTTTCATGCTGGATAAACAAGGGCAGGTCCTGTTTAGCGTCGATCCCGGCTTTGTTTTCAGGGATACCATCATCAACGCCTCCACGAGAAAGGTATTCCGGACCGGAGAAGTGATCGTCAAGGATTTTTATTTCTGCCATTTTCACCAGGAAGTACATTATCAGATTATTGCCCCTGTGGCGGATTCCGGCAAAAAGGTCATTGCCGCCCTGGTATTTAGCAGCAAACCTGCCGATTATCTTTATCCGCTGATCCAGGAATGGCCGACACCCTGCAAAACCGCAGAGACGGTGCTCGTCCGTCAGAATGGCGATACGGTTTGGTATCTCAATAACCTGCGCCACCTCCCCAATTCCGCGCTCCAGGTCGGTTTTTCACTCGATCAGACCGAGAAGCCTGCTGTTCGTGCGGTACTGGGGCAGACCGGCTTTTTCGAGGGTCCCGATTATGCGGGGATGATGGTACTCGGGGATATCAGCAAAGTACCCCAAACGCCTTGGCACTTGATCGTAAAAATAGACTCCCGCGAGGCTTACGCGGAACTGAACAAAAGGGCCACGCTGATCGCCATCATCATTTTTCTTGCCATCTTCTTTGTTGGAACGGCAGTGGCCCTGATTGACCACCGCCGGCAAAGGAACATATACCGGGAACTTTCGCGCAAACGGTTGGAATTGCATGAATCGCAGAGAGAATTCGGAGCAACGCTGTACAGTATTGGGGATGGTGTCATCACCACTGACAGGGAAGGAATGGTCAGACACTTGAATCCGGTTGCAGAAAAGCTGACGGGCTGGACTGAAGCGGGAGCCAGGGGGAAACCGGTCACGGAAGTTTTTCACATCGTGAATGAGGGGACGCGCCAGGAAGTTGAAAATCCGGTTCATAAAGTGCTTCGTGATGGGAAAACGATCGGACTGGCGAACCATACCGTACTCATCGCCAGAAACGGAACAGAAACCCCCATCGCCGACAGCGGGGCGCCTATCGCCGATGACCGGGGCAACACGCTGGGCGTGGTCATGGTTTTCCGCGACCAGCGTGAAGAACGGGAAAATGAAAAAGCGCTCAGGGACAGTGAAAAAAAACACAGAACCCTGATTTCCAGTATGCAACTGGGACTGGCTGTCCATGAAATCATTCTGGATGACGCCGGACAACCGGTCGATTACCGGTTTTTGGATGTCAATTCAAGTTTCGAAAGGCTTACCGGGCTCAAACGCGGGGATATCCTGGGAAAAACCGTGCTTGAAGTCCTCCCCAATACGGAAAAAATATGGATTGAACGGTATGGACGGGTCGTGTTGACAGGGGTCCCGGATTCTTTTGAGAGTTATTCACAGGAACTAAACCGGTTTTACAGCGTGTTGGCATACCAATGTGACGACAATCAGTTCGCCGTGATCACTGAGGATATCACCAGTCGTAAACAAATGGAAATCAGGTTGCGTGAAAGTGAAAAAAAATACCGGGAACTGATCGATGGGATGAATGAAACCGTATGGGTCATTGATTTTGAAGGAAAAGTCGTCGATGTCAACAGGAGGGCTGTTAAAGTTTTGGGATATACGAAAGAGGAACTGCTGGGGATCGGCCTGTACGGCATCGACTCATCCCTTGAAAAGGAAATGATAACGAACCTGGTAAGAAACATGCCGGACGACAAGTTGCAGATTTTTGAAACCTCCCATCAAGCCAAAGACGGCCGGGTATTCCCGGTGGAAATCTATTCAAGCCTGGTCACTTACCAGGGCAAAAAAGCCATTTTGAGCATTGCCAGGGACATTACCCATCGCAAGCGAATGGAGGAGCAACGCCGGCATGATGAGCAGGTTCAACAAATAC
>CAZANK010000047.1:0-13428 GCA_964486235.1 uncultured Prolixibacteraceae bacterium
AAAACAACTTCATGGAGCGGTTCGACAATACCTTCAATAACATGCGGTCGTATGTAATGGACAAGGAATCGGGACTGATCATGGCAAGCTGGCCGAAGGGTCGGCTGAAAGTGCCCTTCCCCTACTTTGCCGAGTCGATGTCGGGTTTTGAATACACCGCTGCTGTCGGGATGTTGCAGGAAGGCCAGACTGACGCCGGTTTAAAGTGCATCAAAGCCATCCGGGACCGGTTTGACGGGGAGAAACGCAACCCGTTCGATGAACCGGAATGTGGGCACCACTATGCCCGGGCAATGGCAGCCTGGTCGGCACCGATGGCATGGAGTCAATTCAACTACAACGGAATTGAAAAATCGATGCGCTTTACAGCCGTCCCGGGAACCTATTTCTGGAGCAACGGATCGGCCTGGGGAACCGTATCGGTGAGTCAGGCTGACGAAGGACTAAAGGCTAAACTCGAGGTGTTGTATGGAACGTTAAGCTTAAAGCGCTTTGAACTGGAAGGGAAAGAACCCAAAGTCTTCAAAAAAGGGATCAGCGTTCAGGTTGGGACACCGGCAGAAATTTTATTCTGACCGGATCAGAAATACCTGAGAAAACCAAACAGTAACGAAACAAGCGATGGCCTTCAAAGGAAATCCGCTTGATTTGAACCCTCATCACCCTGACTTTAGCAAAATCAAACTCGTTAAAAAAGAAGTTTACCGGTTTGATCCAAGACCCGGAACGGAAAATACTGAATAATACTGATTCCCGTTCTGCGGGATGAGGATGGCGATCTTTTTCCCGGCAACGCCATAGGGTCATCAATATCCGTCGGGGTCCGGAAAGGCACTTGTTCCCACCGGGATCACAATCAATCAACCTTCCGGGAAGTATTTTTGAGAAATTTGTTCATATTGATATTTTATTTCTAAAATGCATTAATTTTGCTGCAAAACAGAAACAGAATAGCGAGTCTGTGGTTTTTATTCTTAGTGTCTGAGCAATGAATTACCTGGAATTTAAAAATAAGGTGTTCGACCTGGGATGTTTTAACATTCATCAGATTTATGTGTGGAAGCCTGACTTTGACCGGAACAACTTTGTCCGATGGGCAAACAAAGGATTACTGATTCGTCTTCGGCAAGGATACTATACATTCCCGGAATACAAGAGTAAGCCAGACTTTGGACTTTACTTTGCCAACCGCATTTACCGGCCCTCCTACGTGAGTCTCCATACCGCATTGGCATTTTACGGAATAATCCCCGAAGCTGTGGTCCAGATAACAAGCGTGACGACACTGAAAACCGTAAGTTTTAATAATGATTTTGGAGAGTATAGCTACAAAAGTGTAAAAGAAAATCTCATGTTTGGATATGACCTCAAGCCCATTTCTGATGGTCGGACTTTTCAACTTGCCAGTCCTGAAAAGGCCCTGCTTGATTTGCTCTATCTTTATCCGTTTTATAATACAATGGATGAACTGGAAGAGTTACGCCTTGATGCAGATTTTTTACATGATGATCTCGATCTCAATTTATTGACGGAATATTCGTTGAAATTTGAAAACAAAGCCCTCGAAAGCAGGGTTCAACTTTTGATTAATACATACGGTTTATGATACAGCCGGAACTAATAAAAAATTATTTCCCTGCCGAATTAAGGAATAATGCTTCTTTTCAAAAACATATGCTGAAAGAATATCTCCTGCTACTAATCCTCGATTTTCTTTCTGCTACTCCCTATATTAGAAAAATTGTTTTAATCGGAGGAACAAACCTGCGACTTGTTAAGGGTATCGACCGTTTTTCCGAAGATTTGGATTTTGATTGCAAGAAGCTTTCAAAGAAAGAATTTTTGGAAATGACTGATGCCGTATTGAAATTTTTGCAGCGAAGCGGCCTTCGTGCTGAAGTGCGTGACCGTGAAAATGAACGGCTAAAAGCTTTTCGAAGAAACATTCATTTTCCGGAATTGCTGTTTGATTTGAGAATGACCGGGCATCGGGATGAACGTTTTTTGATCAAAATTGAAAGTCAGGATCAACAGATTTCCTATGAAAGGAGAATGGTCAATATTAAGGGATGTGGGTTTTATTTCCCTTTTCCGGTGCCTTCTGATGAAGTGCTTTGTTCCATGAAACTCTCGGCAATGTTCACCCGACACAAAGGGCGTGACTTTTACGATGCCATGTTCTTGCTTGCCCAAACTAAACCTGACTATTCTTTTCTTTCAGCAAAACATGGTATCCAAAATCTTGACGAATTGAAAGACGCAACTGTTGAAATGTTAAAAGCAGTGGACCTGAATACGAAACAGAGAGACTTTGAACACTTGTTGTTCAACAAAAGGAATAGCGAACGCATTCTTTCTGTCGGACAATTCTTTCAGGAATTAAAATAATACTTCCATTAATCCATCTTTTAGATTACAGATGGCGGAACCGGGTGTACCTGCCACAGAACCATCGGCCCCAGAAATATACCGGCCCGTGTATCCATCTGATTTAAGGATAATTTTATTGGAATTCTGATTTTTTAAGTTATTTTTACGATGCGGGACAGAACAGGACAGTATGATCACCATCAACGCCTGGGCGGGAAACGAATTAACCTTCTAACGAACCACGAATGAAACAAATGGATTATCGATTTTTAAGGGCGGGCATTTCCCTGTTCGCTATAATAAGCCTTATTGGCTGTCAGGAGAACCCCCGAAAATTAACTGAAGACCGGCAATCGCTTCGTCAGCAGAATGTGGTGTGGAATTCTCCCTCAAAGGATCCGAACGGATCGATGCCTGTTGGCAATGGTGATATCGGACTAAACGCATGGGTGGACGAATCGGGCCGGATTTGCTTTTATATCGGCAAAACGGATTCCTGGGATGAATACGGACGGTTGGTCAAGGTAGGCAAAGTGAGCGTGACCTGTGATCCTGCACTTATTTTCCAGGGATCTGCCTTTAAACAGGAGCTGGATTTGCTGACCGGAACGATTCTGATCAGTACCAACGGGATCCTTGGCGGGAAAGCGACAGACCTGAGTTTCAGGTTGTGGGTGGATGCCAATAACCCGGTAATCCAGCTCACCTATGAAAGTTCAGTCCCGCTGAAAATGCAGGCCAGTGCGGAATTGTGGAGAACTAAAAACCAGGAATCGCAAGATCCGGTATTCTTCAGCGACCTCATGCAGGACCCGTCTGACTTATCCGCCACGCGTAAACCGGTTATCAACCAGCCGGACTCCGTCATCCACGGATTAAAGGACAAAGTGATCTGGCTTCATCATAACAAAAAAACCGATGCTTTCGATTTTGTGGTTAAACACCAGGGAATGGCCGGGTTTTATTCGGAAGATCCTTTGTTCAAAAGGACATTTGGCGCATTATTAACCGGTTCGGGTTCAAGCCGGATCAATGCTACCTCGATTGAAACAAAAGCTGACCGGAAAGGCCATCTTTCCGTGTATGTGCTCACCAGTCACCCGGCAGAGACTGAAGGGTGGATCAGGGAAATTGAAACACTGGCAACGCAGATGGAGAAGACCGGCCAGACAGAAAGAAGGCTGGCGCATGAAAAATGGTGGAGTGAATTCTGGGACAGGAGCTGGATTTATGCTTCGGCAGACAGTACGCAGGGACATCCGGAAACTGATGCTTCTATCGTTTCGCGTGCCTACACGCTCCAGCGTTTTATAAATGCCTGCGGCGGAAGAGGCGCTTTCCCCATCAAGTTTAATGGTTCGATCTTTACCGTGCCCCCGGCAGATACGACGATCTCAAAAAATCCGGATTACAGGCGGTGGGGCCCAGGTTACTGGTGGCAGAATACCCGTCTTCCATATATGGGTATGTGTGCCTCCGGTGATCTTGAAATGATGAAACCGCTTTTTAAACTGTACGGAGAGGACATCTACAAAATCAGTAAACAGCGTACAAAGAAGAATTTTGGCATTGACGGAGTTTATTTTCCGGAATGCATGAATTTCTGGGGAACAAATTTTCCCGCCGATTACGGACCGTTGCCCTGGAACAAGAGGGAAGACAAGTTGCAGGACAGCCGCTGGCATAAATGGGAATGGGTCGCGGGACCGGAGCTGGTATTTATGATGCTCGATTACTATGACTATACCGGGGATCAGGGTTTCTTGAAAAGCAGGATTATCCCGGTGGCCAATGATGTGATCAGGTTCTTTGACAACTACTATAAAACGAATGGATCAGGTAAACTGGTCATGCATCCTTCGCAGGCTGCCGAAACCTGGTGGAATTGTACCAACCCAATGCCAGAGCTTGCAGGTCTGCATAGTATTGTCAGAAGGCTTCTGGCTTTTCCTGATAGTCTCACGGGCGTGCAAAGCCGCCAATTTTGGAAAGAGTTTGGAGACAAACTGCCTCCCCTCCCCTTACGTGATACGCCATCAGGAAAGGCGCTTGCCCCCGCTGAAAAGTTTGATCAGAAAAGTAATGTGGAGAACCCGGAATTATATGCCGTGTTCCCTTTCCGGTTATATGGACTGGGTAATCCGGACCTGGAGTATGCCCAAAATGCGCTGGAGCACCGGTGGGATAAAGGGAATTTTGGATGGCGGCAGGATGACCTGTTCATGGCTTATCTGGGGTTGACCGATCAGGCGAAGGAATACCTGGTTGGACGGGCTGAAAATTACGACAGCCAATCCCGTTTCCCGGCCTTCTGGGGACCGAATTATGACTGGGTCCCGGATCAGGACCATGGCGGGATCCTGGTAAAAACTTTCCAGTCGATGCTCATGCAAACAGATCCGTATTCAAAAAAGATCTACCTGTTACCGGCATGGCCAAAAGACTGGAATGTGAATTTTAAATTGCATGCCCCGTATAACACCATCCTGGAAGGTACCGTAAAGAACGGCAAACTGGAATCACTGAAAGTTTCACCGGAATCCAGGGAACAGGACGTCATTAACTGCTTCCAAAATTAATCTGAAGAAAAAATGAACCACAAAGACCGTTTTTTTGCAACAATCCATTACCAGGAGGTTGACCGGCCGGCCTCCTGGCTTGGGCTGCCTGTGCCTTCCGCTGAACCCGGACTGATGAAATACTTTGGGGCCACTAATATGGAGCAGTTGAGGGAGGCTATCGACGATGATATTTACCCCATCGAGGTTCCGTATAACTATCCGCCGTCGAACCATATTGCATGTGCCTTTAATTTTGCCAAAGTGAGTCATCTTGATAGCCCCGATGAACGCACCCTGACAGCTCCGGGTTTCTTCGAAGATTATTCGGATGTGGCCGATGTGGACAAGTTTGATTGGCCCGATCCGTCAAAATACCTTGACCGTGAAGAGTCCCGAAGAAGGGTTGCCTCGGCGCCGGCCGACCGTATCAAAATGGGTATTTTGTGGAGCGCCCATTTTCAGGATGCCTGTGCGGCCTTTGGCATGGAACAGGCGTTAATGGTGATGCTTACCAATCCCGAAATGTTTTGTGCCGTCATTGACCGGATTACGGATTTCTACCTGAAAGCAAACGAACTGTTTTACGAATCAACCAAAGGAATGCTCGATGCCGTTCTCATTGGTAATGACTTTGGAAGCCAGACCTGTTTGATGGTTGATCCGGACAGCTTGCGTAAATATGTTTTCCCGGGCACCCGTAAACTCATTCAGCAGGCAAAAAGTTACGGACTTACCGTCATGCACCATTCATGCGGTTCCATCTTTCCGGTTATTCAGGACCTCTCCGATTTGGGAGCCGACATCATCCACCCTGTTCAGGCGTTGGCCAAAGAGATGGATGCGCCTAACCTGAAGAAACATTTTGAAAAGAAAGTTGCTTTTTGTGGCGGTGTGGATGCACAGAACCTTTTGGTAAGCGGAACACCGGAAGATGTTTCAAAAAAAATAATGGGGCTGAAAGCGTTATTTCCTACCGGATTAGTGATTTCCCCCAGTCACGAAGCCATTTTACCGGACATCTCTCCCGCAAATATTGATTCCATGTTTAAAGCGATAAAAAAATTGAAATGATTTCATCAAACCCAATCATCGGAACCGGATTACATGCAATCGGCGGTATTTCGGCTGCAAGTTGTTATTTGCCCAATACGGGAACGCGGGGATGGTCGTGGGGAACTTTCTGGCTGGTACAGGCACTTTTTGCATGGCTGATTATGCCTGCTGTTTTAGGCTGGCTGACAGTTCCCGGATTTCTCCGGATTTTAGCAGAGGCGCCCTCCAAACCGTTTTGGACTGCATTTATTCTTGGGGGCGTGTATGGCTTCGGAAGCATGTCGTTCGGAAAGGCAATTAACCACATCGGCTATTCACTCACCTATACGTTGTCGATTGGTATTTCTGCAGTCCTGGGAACTATTTTGCCCCTGTTGATTTTTGGAGGCATTGACAGTTTTTTTACCAAAAATGGCGGTGGCATAGTCTTGTCTGGGATGATCTTGTCTTTGGTTGGAGTGATGATCTGCGGCCTGGCCGGCTTTAAAAAGGAAAAGGACCTGAATAAAGCCAATATTGGCAAGGCCGGCTTCAATATGACTGTTGGCTTGTTGCTGACGATCATTGCCGGAGTCCTTTCCGGCGTGTTTAACCTTTCCCTGGAATATGGAAAGCCCATTGCTGACATCGCCGCACAAAACGGGGCGGGCCATTTTGAAGGAAATGCCAAAATGATTATCTCAACGTCAGGCTGCTTTGTCGTAAACCTGATCTGGTTCCTGGCCGCCGGGTTCAAAAAGAAAACCTTAAGGGAATTTATTCCGGCGAAAGGACTGCCCGGAATTGTGATTCTCCGCAACTGGGGGTGGTCGGCCCTGGCCGGAACCCTTTGGACCATGCAGTTCTTCTTTTACGGGATGGGCCATGTCAATATGGGAAGTTTTCAGTTTGCGAGTTGGGTCCTGCACATGTCCATGCTGATTTTCTTCAGTTATATCGTTGGTGTACTGATGAAAGAGTGGAACAATGTAAAATTCAAAACCTATCTCGTGTTGATTATTGGTTTGCTCATATTGGTGGCTTCCTTTTGCCTGACCAGTTACGGAAGTTACATGGGAGAACTTTCGGTAAGCGGGAATTAGGTGAGCGGACACGGGAGCGTTAATCCGGAAAAAGAAACGGCACAGGCCCGGCATGCTGCCAATGACGCTTCCTGAAGCAGTTGGTCTGCCTGACGCCGGTTTAACAAAGCCGTGTCTCGTAAGGACCAGGTCAATCCCAGCCGGTCATATTTGGCCGCGCACAGGTTGTTGAAGGCGCAAAGCTCCCATTTTTCCACCTGACCGGACAGATTCGCGGTAATAAATTTTCCGATACTACGGATGTTTTCTTCTGTACCGGTCATGCCGGGAATAACCGGCGTCCGGATCCATATTTTTAGAAATGGAAAATTCTGATGAATGAAGATCAGCGTTTTTAGTATCTGACCATTTTTAACGCCCGTAAATCCATAGTGTTTCCGTTCGTCCATTTCCTTAAGGTCAAACAGGACAAGGTCCATGTAAGGCAGAACGGTTTTGAAAGCGGTTTTGGGAGCCATCCCGCAGGTGTCGAGCGCCAGATGGAATTTTTTGCGCTTCAGTTTTATCGCCAGCGCTTCAATAAACCGGTACTGCATGGCAGGCTCACCACCCGAAAAGGTCACGCCTCCGTTTGACCGTTTGATAAAGATCTCATCTTTTAAAAGCTGATTATAAAGCTCATCCACCGACCATGTTTTACCCATCGTGAACAAGGCTGACGAAGGGCACCCTTTCACGCATTCGCCACAGTTTTTACAAACTGTTTTATCAACCGGGAATGCCCTGTGAAGGTCAATGGCCTGATGCGGACAAGCCGCCTCACAGCTTTTGCAACCGATACACTTGCTCCTGTCCCAACCGGTTTCAGGAAAGACTTGTTGGGTTTCCGGATTATGGCACCAAATGCACCGCAGCGGACAGCCTTTAAAGAAGACGGTTGTCCTTAACCCGGGCCCGTCGTGGGTGGATAAAGGGCATATGTCGGTGAGTAAGGCCTTCATCGTTATGCCGGGGTTCCCAAATTCTGGTAGTTAACCCGTTTTATGAATTCTTCCTGGAATTTTCGGTCAAGCATGGCAAAATGCGCCGAGTATCCGGTTACTTTGACGACAATTCCCTTGTATTCGGGCTTGTCGGGATTCTCCATTGCTTTTTTCAATGTTTCGATGTCTACCACATTTAAGTTGATTTGCACGCCGCCCATTTCAAAAAATCCGGTTGCAAAGACTTCAACCAGATCGCCTTTTTTCGGAAATTGCCCGAAGAAACTGGGATGCAGCTCCACCTGGAACGATCCGCCCTGGTATTCGGCATAATTTATTTTTGTGAATGAACGCATGGTAGGCATCATTCCTTCCTGATTGCGGCCGTGCATGGGGTTCATTCCATGAGCCAAAGGTTCTTCGGCAAGCCTGCCATCGGGCGTTGCGCCCATCATGGGGCCCGCGTAGGTATGTCCCATGAACTGGAACAGGGAAGGGCGGAAGTGAAAGCCCTTGAGATTCCGTTTCCTTTCCAGTACCTCGCGTATCTGTGTGGAAATTTTTACAGCCATGGCATCGACCGCATCGATGTCGTTCCCGAATTTTGGCTGCCTGAGGAATTGCTGCCGCATAATTTCCCGGCCTTTCCAGTTACTCTTTAAAGCTTCCTGCAATTCGCCCATACTGTATTTTTTTTGATCAAAGACCAGGACTTTCATTGCGTACATGCTGTCAGCCACATTCGGAACGCCCAGCACATTGACCGAGGTGTACGCATTGGGAACGGAATCACAGTCCGTGCAATCCTTCCCTTTTTCGATGCATCCATGCATGCAGAACGAAGTGACCATTTCCGGCCATACTTTCGGTTGCCATTGGTAGGTATTATTCTTAAAGGTGACCAAAACATCAGCAGTGCGGTCAACTTCTTTACAATAAAGCTGCCAGAACCTGTCCCAGTCGTTCGTGTTGCATTCTGCTGCAAGCTGCATGGCCCGTTGCATGGGTTGTATCAACACCAGCGAATTCACGTCCTGATCGTTGTACTCTTTACCAACAGAACAATACCATTGACAGCCTGAATAAGAGATATTCCATGAATCTTCCTCACTGTATCCCGAGCGTATTTCACTGGCACGCATCACATCATAATTGACCAAGGTAGGGGCGCCGCATCCATGCCGTCCCACAACATCACAGGCATAGTTCCAAAAATCAGGATCAATGTCGGCGTGCCACATCGCACCCAGTTGATTATATCCGCCAAGCATGTCATACGCCTCTAATCCGATCCGGCTCATTTCGTTGGTCGCATCTTTAAGCTCCCGGTCGCGGCCTCCGAATGAAAAATAATTGCCGGCATATTTCAGGTAAAGTTCAGCAATCAGATCTCTTGCATATTTGTATGTCAGAATTCCTTTTGCTAAATCGGTATTGTAAAAACCGATCAGTAACTGGTCAAGGCGGCCGTACCCGTTACCGTGCCCAATGATCCTTTCGGCGATCTGGTAAAAATTGATCCACTGCACCGCTTCAATGAATGAACCCGGCTTTCCGTAAGTGATTTTCTTACAGGTATCAGCAACAATCAGGTAGTTTTCTTTCAGTTCCGGGTCCGTTTCTTCTTCAGCCAGACGGGCTGCCATTTGGCTGTACCGGTCCACGTAACCGATAATGGACCCGCATATCTTTTCAGAAGCGGTGAGATAGGCTGCACGTTCATCCTGGTTATTAGCCTGGTGTATGGCCTTGTAATGTTTGATTTTCTCCAGGATGCCCCCCCATCCGAGCGCTAGTCCGATGCTCAGATCAGGGCATGTATGTGTAAAGCTGATGCCACCGGCGCCCATCTTTCTTGCCAGCATACCGAGCTGCCGGTTTTCATCCGGATATTGAAAATACCGGGCTTCATCCAACTGCCAGTTAAATTCACCTGCAATCCTTTCATGCGGATGAATGATCGCCGGACAGTTATCCAGGAAAAAAGCATAATCCCCGGCAAAATTACCGGCATCGAACGAAAAACCGTTCACCTTCGAAGGCATCTCCTGAACCTTTGGAAAGGGCATACCATTATCAACCCGGCAGTTGTGGTCGCCAATGTTGATCCTTTCCATGACAGAAGCGGCCATTTCGCCGGTCGCCGGACTAAAGGTTGCTGCTTTGCCTGACCAGTGGTAAACTAAAAATTCTGGGTTATCCACGTAAATATCCCTTTTGTGGTTCTGAGCCAGAAAAAGAGCACGTTCATGCAGGTGCTGGATCCTTTGGTTTTTTACAATCATAGTCCGTTTTTTTTAATCCTTAACTAAAATGACCGGAGCTGATGCCCTTTCCATCCATATAAAAAGACAATGAAAAAGCATAGCAGCGGTACAATAAAGCCAATGGTCATGGAATAAGTGTCGGCAATTTTCCCCATCAGCATGGGACATACTGCACCTCCTGCTATTCCCAGGACAATGTAGGAGGACGCTTTTTTCACCTGTTCGCCGAGTCCTTTTATGCCAAGTGAAAAAATGACCGGATACATGACCGACATGAAGAAGTAGACCGCGCAGAGAGCTGCAATTGAAAAGACAGGCAGTTCCATGATGACGAATACGACTAACAACATACAGGCCAGGGCAAATACGGAAAGCAGTTTGGCGGGTTTAATGAACTTTAAAAACCAGCTTCCGGAGAATCTTCCCAGTACAAACAATCCCATTCCTCCAAATGCCAAAATAACAGAGGCAACCTGATCAGATATGATCGTGTTTGATTCGGTAACATAATTGACAAAAAAGCTGTTGATGCCTGTTTGCCCGGCCACATAAAAAAACTGGGCAAACACGGCCAGAATAAAATGAGGGTATTTGTAAAAGGGTTTGGCCGGTGCAACCGGCGTTTGGACATCCTTCCGCTGGCCTTTAAGTTCTGAAAGTTCGGGTAAAGGTCTCCGGACGATCAGGATGATGATGATTAAAATTCCAATACCCAGTATGCCAAAAGGAACAGGAAGGTTATTGAAATGGTATTCGCCTGAGGACTTATTAAATAGGATTAGGCCGCCGATCAATGGACCGAACATCCAGCCAATTCCGTTGAATGCCTGTGCCAGTGTGATCCTTCTGGTAGCAGCATGCTCGTCGCCCAGAAGAGTCGCATACGGATTGGCAATAATCTCAAAAAAAGAAAACCCGCACGCAATAATAAACAAGGCAAACAGAAAGACATGATAAGCCCGGACATACGCTCCCGGAATAAACAGCGCAGTTCCGGCTAACAGCATGATTAAACCGAAAATAAGGCTTTTATTGTATCCAAACTTATGGATAAACAAGCCTGCTGGTATGGCCATGACAAAATATCCCGAATAAAGGGAGAATTGCACCATGCCCGACTCTGCCCTGGAAATATGCAGTACTTCCTGAAAGTACTTGTTGAGGACATCCAGCAAGGCATTGGTATAACCGGATAAGAAAAATAAACAGGTTATCATCGCGAACGGGAACAGGTAATTTTTCCCGTTTGTGGCTCTGAATAGAGAAACGTTAACGCTGCGCTCCATTTTTCTGATGATATTTTTTGATCATTTTACCGACTTCGCGCAAGGTCTGCACATCAATTTCCCGGATATTACCCTTATAATCGGGACCAACATCCAACGAAAAAATATTCCTGTATTCTACTGCTCCCAGGTAATCCTGAAATATTTTCTCTGCCGGAAGACAAAAATCATCATGTTCCGGAAGGGAGTAAAACCACATGGCGCCTCCCTTGTGCTTCGGCAAAATCGGATAGGTGAATTCAGCAACCATGTATTTCGCATAATTTGCCTCAGCATCTTTATTGTAAACAGATGTGGCTGGATCCCCGATCCCGCCGGGAGTTCCCATTTCGCGGATCACCAATCTCCCCGCAGGCGCTCCGTGGTTAAAGCCCACAAAACAGTCCGGCTGAAATTCATGAATCCATTCTACGGTCGTTTCATGATCCAATCCTCCGTCGCCGACAGCATGATCCATCCAAAAAAATTCAATTGGTCCGTATTGGGTGCATAGTTCTTTCAATTGCGCTTTTTTTAAGTCCGGATTTTTGCCTATCCCTTCGCTATAGCCTTTTCCATCGACCGCACCGGGCCAGTTCCAATCTCCTTCAGAAAAGTAAAGGGCAAGTTTGATCCCGTATTTGTTGCATGATTTCCGGAGTTTTGCCAGCACATCGATGCCCAGCGGGCTGTTAGTCACTTTCTTTTCGGTAGTTTTGGTGTCCCACAGGCAAAACCCGTCGTGGTGTTTGGAGAGGAAAAGGATGTAATTCATCCCGGCTTTCTTTGCCACCCGACACCACTGGTCGGTATTGCATCCTGTTGCTTTAAAGAAGGATGCATCTTTGTTAAGGGTCGGTGTCCATTCTTCTCCGGAGAATGTGCTGAAACTCCAGCAGATGAACATGCCAAACTTCATATCGGCGACTTGTTCAGCCCGGATTTTGTCATCGGTTTTTGGGGTGTAATTTTGTGCAAATCCCCATAAAGATTCGATTAAAAAAAATGCTGTTAATAAATTGGATAGAATTGGTATAGGTTTCATTGGCTTGTGTTATTTGATGATCGTAAAACAGGTTAAATCAACATGATTTCCGTCTGAGTATCCGGGTATCGAGCATGATGTCCGTCTGCTGCCCTTCTCCCGACTGAATAGCGGACAGGAGTATTTGTAACGCTTTTTCCGCCATCAGGCCCACCGGCTGTTCCACCGTGGTCAGTTCCGGATCGATGGCTATTCCCATCGGATCATTGTCAAAGCCGATCACCGCAATTTCTTCAGGAATTTTGATGCCCTCGCTTTTCAAATACTTGATCGCACCGATGGCCACATCATCGCCAACGGCGAGGATCGCATCCGGCTTCTCCGCTAAGCCGGCAAGCCGCTTTGCACCTGCGATCCCGTCTTCCAGCAGAAACCCGCCTTCGATCAAATATTCCCGGCGGAAAGGGAAACCGTTTTGAGCCAATGCGTGTTGATAGCCATCCAGACGGCTTTTGTAAACGTTGATGTGACTGGCGCCGGTAATGAAAGCAATTCTGGTCCTTCCTTCCTGTATAAAGAGGTTCATCGCATCCAGCGCACCCTGGAAATTATTGGCTGTTACTTTTGAACCGCCGGCACCCGATGGTATGCGGTCAAAAAAAACCAGGGGGATATTTTCATGCTTAAAAGCATTGAAACAGGCATCATCGACCGTTTCCTTCGATACAGATGCAACTATTCCGGCAACCCGGTTATCGATCAGTGCTTCGATATTTTTTTTCTCCGTTTCCAGGCATTCATTCGACTGAAAGATCATGACTGAAAAGCCACTATGATTAGCCAACATGGAAATTTCGGAGATAAATTTTGAAAAAAAATGATGCTGGATGCTGGGGACCAAAATCCCGACCGTGTTGGTCCT
>CAZANK010000048.1:0-13422 GCA_964486235.1 uncultured Prolixibacteraceae bacterium
AAGTCTTCGGCAGGGCGGAACGCATCGATCCGGAAGGCGCCGAGGAAATGGCCAATCCCTTCCCCTACCTGACTGGCAGAAGGCTCAAGGAAGGCGACAAAAGGCGGTACCCAGGGACCGTAGTTGGCGCCCGACAGCACGGCCGAGAAAATGTCGACCATCGCCCCCAGGCAATAGCCTTTATGTCCGCCGTGCAGCCGGTCTCCCCCCAGCGGAAGCATCGATCCGCCTTTTTTCAGGATCGATGCATCGGTCGTCGGATTTCCTTCCTGATCCACCGCCCATCCCGGGGGAATGTCTTTCCCTTCTCTTTGCAGAACCTCCAGTTTGCCGTTGGCTACCGTGGTGGTGGCCATATCCATCACAAAAGGAGGTTCATGCCAGGCGGGGATCGCGATGGCTATAGGATTGGTCCCCAGATAACGGCTCTTGGAAAAGGTGGGCGAAACCAGCGGACTGGCGTTGGTGAGCGAGATGCCGATCATGTCGTGTTCAAGGGCTTTCATGGCATGATAACCTGCAATGCCGAAATGGTTGGAATTTTTCACGGCCACCCAGCCGCTGCCAACCTGAAGGGCTTTGCTGATGGCGATTTCCATGGCCCGGTTTGCTGTCACCAGTCCCAATCCCCTGTCGCCGTCCAGCACTGCCGTGGATGGCGTTTCATGAACAATCTTCATGTCGGGTGCGGCGTTCAGCCGCTTTTTCTCCCAGAGCCGGATGTATCCGCTTAACCGTGCGATGCCATGAGAATCAATGCCACGCAGGTCTGCCTGGCTTAAACAATCGGCCGCGACTTCTGCCTGTGCGGACGGACAGCCTATTGCCCTGAAAATCTGTTTTGTAAATTCCTTTAAACAGGAAGAATGGATGATCATTGTTGTTGTTTTCTGAAAAAATCACGTGCCGAGGCCTGTGCAGCAGGCATGATGAGCAGGTCATCAATGTTGACATGCGCGGGCCGCGACAGTACAAAATAAATACTTTCTGCGATGTCTTTTGCATGTAAAGGGGTAAAACCTTTGTAAACCTGGTCCGCTTTCTCCTGATTTCCCTTAAACCGGACAAGCGAGAATTCGGTTTCCACGGCGCCGGGACTGATTGTGCTCACCTTAATCTGATGCGGGAGCAGTTCAATCCGCATCGCCTTGCTGATCGCGCTGACCGCGTGTTTGGTGGCGCAATAGACCGAGCCCATCGGATAAACCTCTTTCCCTGCAACGGAGGAGATATGAATGATATGTCCGCTTTTCCGTTCAATCATCCACCTGGATATTTGCCTGGAAATATACAGAAGCCCCTTGACGTTGGTGTCGATCATGGCTTCCCAGTCATCAATGTCGGCTTCCGAAACCGGGTCGTAACCGGCAGCCAGTCCCGCGTTGTTGATGAGGACGTCGATCGTTCGCCATTCCGGGGGCATCTTCCCCAGCGCTTCATCTACTTCTTTTCGCGAGCGAATATCAAAACACATCGTGTAAACCGGACAGGAGGGCATCAGCTCCTGCTTTAATAATTCCAGGCGGTCTTTACGCCGTCCTGTCAGGACAAGCCGGTAATGGTTGACTGCCAGGATGCGGGCGGTTTCCATGCCGATTCCGGAGGTGGCCCCTGTAATGAAGGCGGTCTTTTGTGTCATCATCTGTCATTTCTTTCTTTTGCAAAGGAAGTTAAAATTCCATTTTTTTTATGGAAAAATCAACTACTTGACTATTTTTGTTCCCGTTATCCAGGCTTAAAAAAAAGGCAATATGGCCGAAGTAATTGAAAATAAAGCGATGTTTTCCATTGATCAGATCGAGGAACCCATTGATCTTCATGATGTTGTATTCAATCTGATGGTGAACCCGAATTTGGCGCCGGTGAACTATTTTAATGATTTTAGTGATGAGGGATTTGAGTTGGACAGTCTGGTCAATGACGACACGGATGATGCCGGCGTGTTCACCACCGACAGCGGCCAGATGATGGCCATGACGACCCACGCGCTTCATCATCATTTGGCGAGCGATCCCGGAACTGCTACCGAGATCCTGATCAGCCGGGCTGTTCGGCGGATGGCTTGTTATGGCGTCAGGCCTTTGGCTGTCAGCGCGTTTCTGTATCACATCAACATTGCCGACCCCAACGGACAGTCCATTGCTTCGGGCGCCAAGAAAGGGCTCGAACGGGCCGGAGCGAAGTTTGGACTGAAGATATCGGATCGCAAGATCCGGTTTGATTATTTTTCAGCCCATGGGCCGGTTTCGCCGACCATGATCATCAGCCTGATGGGCGGCATCGACAACAAGGACAAAATATTAACGCATCAACTGAAAACAAAGGGGAATAATATCTTTGTGATCGGTCGCTCCTACGACGACATCAATTCGTCCGAGTACCTTGAGTTTTTTCATGGTGTGCAGGAATCGCCGCTCCCGATGTTTGACATTGACGTGGAAGTGGATATTCAGCGCGTGATGGTTGAACTGATCGATAAAGACCTGATCTCATCAGCGGGTCCGGTGGGAAAAGGAGGTTTGTTTTTCTCGCTGATGCGGGCGGGAATGCCGGGAGGCTTTGGCTTTGACATTACCACCGACGCGGAGATCAGAAAGGATGCTTTCCTGTTTGGCGAATCGATGGGGCGGATCATTGTTGGTGTTCCAAAGGGCAAAAGCGACGATTTTGTTGATTTCATGAGGAGCACGAAATTGCCGTTTTTCGCGCTGGGACACGTCACGCGCGGCGAAATCCGGATCGATGATGAGTCATTCGGTTTTATCGATAAAATGATACCTGCAGTAAAATGACGGCCACGCCTTCCCAGAGACCGCCGGAACAGAAAAAGCAGCAGGTCGAGGAGATGTTCGACCACATTGCGCCAAACTATGACTTTCTGAATCACTTTCTCAGTATGGGGGTGGACCGGTTGTGGCGAAGAAAAGCGGTGAATATCGTCCGGAAATACGGTCCCTTGCAAATTCTGGACGTGGCAACCGGAACAGGCGATTTTGCCATCGAAACGGCGAAAGCCATCCCCGGCGAGATTGTCGGACTTGACCTGTCAGAACAGATGCTCCGGGTGGGAGAGGGGAAGATCAGGCGCCTTCGCCTGGACCACCAGGTCCGGTTGCAGAAAGGGGATTCAGAGGAAATGCCTTTCCCGGACAATTCATTCGACGCCATCACTGTCGCCTTTGGGGTGAGGAATTTTGAGAATCTCGAAAAGGGGCTTCAGGAATCCCATCGGGTTCTTCGGCCCGGGGGCGTGGCGGTGATCCTGGAGTTCTCAAAGCCGCGACGTTTTCCTTTTAAACAGCTTTACCGGTTCTATTTTTTCCGTATTTTGCCGTTCATCGGCGGACTGGTCTCGAGAAATTCCAGGGCATACACCTATTTGCCCGAATCTGTCATGGCCTTTCCCGACGGACAGGATTTTCTTGCTCTTTTGGCGCAAGCCGGGTTTTCGCGGTTGCGGCAACGGCGGTTGACCATGGGAATCGCCACGATCTATGAAGCTGTGAAGTGAAGACCGGAGACCGGAGACCGGAACCCGGAAGAATGAACAATAGCCGTATGGTTATCTGTTACTGACTAAGTAAATACTTGTGTCTAACTGATCTCACCGATTTTTCCGGCAAACAGGATGATGCCTGTGCTGTTTTCCTTGATCAGGAACAGGAACGGCTTCGTGACGAAGAAATCGATCCCTTCCGGTTGTGCCGGTATCGAAGTGTATTTCATCTCGACGACGGTCACTGCCGCGGCCTCGGTGCCTTCTTCGTTCACTTCGACGTAGGTCTTATGGATGACTCTGGAAATGAAAAGATCGAGGTCGGCTGTCATTCCGCTGAAATCAGCTTCTCCGGGGTTGAAGGCCTTGTGCATGCCCATCGCCGGCAGGATCGCTTCTTCCAACTGATAACGACATTCGGTTTTAAACCGGGGCAACTTCAGGTTGACTTTACAGGTGCGGTAATGCAGGCTGTTCCAGGTTTCAGCATTCATCTCTCCCAGCAAGTCGGTAACGGATTTTCCATCGTGCGGAAGGATGACGGCCATGTTGAACGCGCCGTTCCCGTAAGGTAACTGGAGGTACCCGCCGTTTTCCGTCGAGGCATAGTTGAATTTTTCCGTTTGCCGCATCATTTTTACGGTTTGAGAGGCGCCGCTTTCCGTGGTGAACAGATCGTTGACCGTTTGCTTTTCTTCAAATTTGATCTGCCAGGCCCCTTTGAAATAGATGGCATTGATCAGGTAGCTCACTGCTTCCGGCGGGATTTGGTCAAGGACCTCCGGTATCTTCTGATTGGTGGCGTCTGAGCACCACTTGTTGATGGTAACCAGCGTCTTCGGGTCCGAAAAATTCATTTCCCTGATTTCGGACGAATAGGACGTTTTGTTTTTCTGAATAAAGGCATCCAGGAAGTGGATTCCCTGTTTGTTCCAGATGGAATTGGCAATCCGGAGTTCGGTGGAAGGGTCCACATTCAGCAAGGCTTCCCGCAGGGTCTTGTTGTAGTCGTTGACCTGATCCATCGTGTAGCCGCTGACCCGCAAGGCCTGGAACATTTCTTCGGCCGTCTCTCCTTTGGCGCCGTTCAGGGTCATGGAGAGCGCCATGCTTACACTGAGGGGGGAAACAAATACATTGGGCTTTGAGACAGCAGGAACGGTTGTTTTTAACAGGTCGAAGGCGAACGTGTTGTCCTGACTGGCTTTATTCAGGTATTCGCTTTTCAGGAGAATGGGTTCGGCCTTTTTTATTTTGTCCGGGCCCTCTTCGTGGTCGTCCTGGCTGCATGACGCCGGGATCAGGGAAAACAGCGCCAGGATGACCGGACAGAAGCATGTGGGGAAATTCATGGTATGAAAGATTTAGGTGACAGCAGTAAGACGTGAAAATAAGTGAAAAGGTTGCTTCGATAAGCATATTTTCCGAGATTTATGAATACAAATTTCCGGGGATGGTGATGACGCCTTGGGGTATTCCGTATATTTGCCGGTAAAATGGGCCGGAACTGAAAAAAGAACTCAATATATCGCTTTCTCCCAGGCAGGCTTCCGACGAAGCGTGCTACCGCCCTCTTGTCGCGGGGCTTCTTGGGATCACCCCGGATGAGGTCACCGCGATCGTCGTCCGGCGCAGGTCGGTTGATGCGCGTCAGAGGCAGGTCCGGATTAACCTGAGTGTTGCTGTTTACGCGGGGGAAGAGCCTGCTGCGGAATGCCGGCAATATGTCTACGGACAGGTTGACCATCAGCCGGAGGTGGGCATCGTCGGGGCCGGTCCGGCCGGATTGTTTGCCGCGTTGCGGCTGATCGAGCTGGGTTATCGGCCCGTGATCTTCGAGCGGGGACGGGCGGTACACGACCGGAAACGCGACATTGCCCGGATTTACAGGGAACACCTGGTCGATCCGGATTCCAATTACGGTTTCGGGGAAGGCGGAGCCGGGACATTCTCGGACGGGAAACTTTATACCCGGTCCAAAAAGAGGGGAAGCGTCCAGAAAGTGCTCGAGGTGTTTGTTCAGTTCGGGGCTGACCGCCAGATACTGATCGATGCGCATCCGCATATTGGCACCAACAGGTTGCCTCGCATCATCACGCGGATGCGGGAACAGATCATGGCATCCGGCGGAGAAATTTATTTCAACAGCCGGGTTACCGGCCTGCTTCTGAAGGATGACCGGTGTCTGGGACTGGAATTCGCCGACGGGAGCCGGTTTGCCTGCGCGGGAGTGATTTTGGCTACCGGCCATTCCGCGCGCGACATCTACGAGATGCTGTACCGGAGCGGCGTCAACCTGGAAGCGAAATCTTTCGCGATGGGTGTGCGTGTGGAACACCCGCAGGCGCTGATCGACACGGTCCAATATCACCAGGATGGCCGGGGACCCTGGCTGCCTGCGGCGACCTACGCGTTCGCGGAGCAGGTGAACCAGCGGGGTGTCTACTCGTTCTGCATGTGCCCCGGTGGATTTATTGTGCCCGCGGCGACAGCGCCGGGTGAGCTGGTCGTCAATGGCATGTCGCCGGCGCAGCGGAATTCGCCCTATGCCAACTCCGGGATGGTGGTTGAAATTCACCCGGAAGACTTGCGCGAATTCCGTCATCAAGGCGTGTTTGCCGGTATCGAATTTCAAAAGCAAATTGAACAGCTTTGCTTTGAACTGAATGGCCATACCCAGTTTGCCCCGGCCCAGCGGCTTACCGATTTTGTTGAAGGGAAACGATCCACAGATTTGCCCGCGTCTTCGTATCGGCCCGGGCTGATTCCTGCCTTGCTGCATGAAAAATTACCGAAGCGGGTCGCCACCCGCCTGCGGGAAGGAATTGTGCTGATGGACCGCAAAGCCCGTGGATTTCTGACCCGTGAGGCCATCGCGGTTGGCGTCGAATCGCGGACTTCTTCGCCGGTACGCATTCCGAGAGATGAGGGGAGTCTGCAGCATATCCGTGTCAAAGGCCTTTATCCATGCGGCGAGGGGGCCGGATATGCCGGAGGGATTGCTTCTTCTGCCATAGACGGTGAACGCAGCGCCGAGGCGCTGGTCCGTCACCTGAACGCGTAGATTGATCGTTTGTTGTTTCATTGTCCGGCTCCGGGGAAGTCATTTTTCGTTGTTTCGCCTGAATCTATTCTTTGCCGTTTGAGGAGCTGCCTATTTTGCTTATTTTTGCACCGTCAATACAAATCGTTCAAAAATGATGACTCAGAAACCCTCAGTACCCAAAGGGACGCGCGATTTTTCTCCGCCCGAAATGTCGCGGCGCAACTACATCTTCGATACCGTCAAAGCTGTTTTTCAACGGTATGGGTTCCAGTGTGTCGAGACACCGGCCATGGAGAATCTTTCAACCCTGATGGGAAAATACGGGGAGGAAGGGGATAAGCTTCTGTTTAAAATATTAAACTCGGGCGATTTTGTCGGGGGCGTTGATGAGAAAGACTTGTTGTCGCGCAACAGCATCCGTCTCACCAACCTGATCGCGGAAAAGGGACTACGGTACGACCTGACCGTCCCTTTTGCCCGCTACGTGGTGCAGCATCGCCATGAGCTTTCTTTTCCCTTTAAACGGTACCAGGTCCAGCCGGTTTGGAGGGCCGACCGGCCTCAGAAAGGACGTTACCGCGAGTTTTACCAGTGCGATGCCGATATCGTGGGAAGTGACTCGTTGTTGAATGAGCTCGAACTGGTCCAGATGATTGACGACGTGTTTACGCGGTTGAAAGTAAACGTTGTCGTGAAGATCAACAACCGGAAAATACTGGCCGGGATCGCGGAGATGGCCGGAGAAGCAGACCGGCTGACGGACATCACCGTGGCCATCGATAAGCTGGATAAGATTGGATTGGAAAATGTGGAGGCGGAATTGCTTGATAAAGGCGTGTCGGCTGATGCCATTGACCGGCTTCGGCCAATCCTGAAACTGAAAGGGACAACCCCGGAAAAGCTGGATCAGCTTGAAACGGTCATTGGCGGTACAATGACCGGAAAAAAAGGAATCAGCGAGGTGAAGACGCTCTTTGCTTATATCGGTTCCGCCGGACTGAAGACTGAGGTTGAGCTGGACCTGACCCTGGCAAGGGGACTGAGCTATTACACCGGCGCAATTTTCGAGGTGAAGGCGAAAGACGTGCCGATGGGCAGTATCTCCGGGGGAGGACGTTACGACGACCTTACCGGCATTTTTGGCATGCCCGGCGTATCGGGGGTGGGTATCTCTTTCGGGGCCGACCGCATTTATGACGTCATGACCCAACTGGACCTGTTCCCGGAAGAGGCCACGGCAACGACAAACGTATTGTTTGTCAATTTCGGTGAACGGGAAGTGACATGGTGTTTGCCTGTCGTGCAGGAAATCCGTCAGACGGGGATTTCGGCAGAGATCTTTCCGGACGCGGACAAGATCAAAAAGCAGCTCGCGTGGGCAGACCGCCGGAAAATTCCGTTTGTGGTGATGGCCGGCGGGCAGGAAATCGCGGTGAACCAGGTCAACCTGAAGAACATGAGATCAGGGGAACAGCAGATGGTGCCGGTTGGGGACCTCGTTCATATCCTTTCAGCGTGGCACTCCGTTCAACGTCGATGAAACGGGTAGTGTGACTTTATGGTCCCGGGTCAGTAACCTGACGGCTAATTCTGTTTTTTATTTTCCCGGAACTCCCGGATCATCTTAAAGCGAAAATCATTTTCAACCTGACTGATCAGTACGACTTTTTTTGCCGGCAGAACTTTTAAGAATTTTTCATTGTACTCCTTCATCAGCTCATATTCCTTGCGATACTGATCGACCATCTCGTTACTGATTTTGCGGAATTCATCCTCGGAATAGTCCGCACCGTTCTCTTTGATCCGTTGTTCCATGTCGCGACGGGCATGATGGAATTCAAAACGTTTCTTTTCAAACTCATTATAAATCGGCCAGAACTGCTCGGCTTCCTGCGGTGTCAGCTCCAGTTTCCCGGTCATGAAGGAAACTTTTAATGCTTTATATTTTTCGAAGTTTTCAAATTTTCCTTTTCCGGGCTGGGCAAATGTGCCGGCCATCAGAAAAAACAAGCTTATCGTGAGCGTGATCTTCGTCATCATACAGGTCAATTAATGATTTTTGAATAAACTTCATAGTCGTCCAGTTCCGCGGTAAGAAACGAGAGGATTTCGTCCGATTCGAATCCGTTCGGGTCTTCGCGGGAGGTTAACGCGAGGTAAAAAGAGCCTTCATCAAGTCCGTGGGAGTCATACAGAAGCTGTTCTTCCGGCTTGATCTCCAGGGTTTTGCCCTCCACCAGCCTGGCGGTGTGCCAGGACAGGATCTTATTGATCGGATAATAGATTAGCAGGAATGCCAATGCAAAGCTGGCGGCAAGCCCCAGGGCAGGTTTAATCAGCGTTATGAGTTTTTGAACGCCGGAATCTTTTCTCTCCGTGACCCTGATCTTTTCCTCCAGGCGGTCTTCGAATGTTTCAAAATAGCCTTCGGGAACGTCAAACGGATTTCCCCGCGGAAATTCTGAATGATTTGTCGTTCGCTCTTGCATGTTGTTTGTTTTTGTATTTGACTTTTGAAAATGTGAAAAGTTTAAACGGTTCCGGATATGGCTAGTCGGTTGATCTTAAATAGTCTTCTATTTTCCTGACCGCATGATGATAGGACGCCTTCAAGGCGCCGGCCGACGTGTTCAGCATTTTTTCCATATCTTGGTATTTGATATCGTCAAAGTATCTCATGTTGAAGACCAGACGTTGTTTTTCAGGTAAAAGGGCTATGGCTTCCTGTAGTTTCCGCTGAATAGCATCGCCGTTAAAATAGGGATCGGTCTGAATCCTTTCAATCAGGTATTCATTGATCTCTTCCCCTGTCGCGATCATTTTTTTCTTTTTTTGGTTGAGAAAAGTCAGCGATTCGTTGGTCGCAATGCGGTAGAGCCAGGTATAAAGGCCGGATTCGGCGCGGAATGTATCGATATTCCGCCACACTTTTATGAACGTGTTTTGCAGTACATCGTCGGTGTCGTCATGATCCAGGACGATTTTCCGGATGTGCCAGTAGAGACGTTGTTTATAGGTGGCCACCAGCGTCCGGAAGGCATCTTTTTGGGTGCTTTCATCCTGTAATTCCGCTATGAGCTGTTCTTCACTGACCATGTATTCTGCCGGTTTTTTTTGAGATCAATTAACTTGCCCAAGGTTTAATCGGTTCACAAAATTTAACTGTTTGCTCTCCCGAAAAGCCGGGGCTCATCAAAAATAGGGAAAAAGGTTTAACTTTGCACGGCAATTTTATAAGCAAAACAGCATGGCTTTGAAGTGTGGTATTGTCGGACTTCCAAATGTGGGCAAGTCAACGTTATTTAACTGTTTGTCGAATGCACGGGCGCAATCAGCCAACTTTCCGTTTTGTACCATCGAGCCGAACGTGGGTATGATTACGGTGCCCGACGAACGGCTGAACCGGCTGGCCGAACTCGTGCATCCTGAACGCGTGGTTCCCACGACGGTCGAGATTGCCGATATTGCCGGACTGGTTCGCGGGGCCAGCAAAGGTGAGGGACTGGGGAACAAGTTTTTGGGACATATTCGCGAAACAGATGCCATTATTCACGTCTTGCGTTGTTTTGAAGATGATCACGTGACGCATGTGGATGTGACGATCGATCCGGTGCGGGACAAGGAAACCGTTGATATCGAATTGCAGCTCAAGGACCTTGAAACGGTTGAAAGCCGCATCGCCAAGGTTGAGAAACAGGCAAAAGCCGGTCATGACCCGGAGGCGAAGAAAATGCTCCGGGTCCTTTCCCTCTACCACGAAGCGTTGCTGCAGGGAAAATCGGCGCGGACCGTCGAACTGGAGGAAGCAGACCAAAAGCTGGCTAAAGAACTGCAGTTGCTGACCAATAAGCCGATCCTGTATGTTTGCAATGTGGACGACGCGTCAGTCAGCAGCGGAAACGCCTTTGTGGAGGCGGTCAGGAAAGCGGTGCAGAATGAAAAAGCGGAACTACTGGTCATCGCCGCCGCCACAGAGGCGGAAATTGCCGAACTGGAAAGCTATGAGGAGCGTCAGTTGTTCCTGGAAGATCTTGGCCTGAACGAATCGGGCGTCAGCAAACTGATCAGGCTCGCCTACAAACTCCTGAGACTGGAAACCTATTTTACGGCAGGGCCGAAAGAGGTAAAGGCCTGGACCTACCAAACAGGGACAAAAGCGCCGCAGGCAGCCGGTATCATTCATTCGGATTTTGAAAAAGGGTTTATCCGGGCGGAGGTGATCCGCTACGAGGATTATGTTCATCTCGGATCAGAACAGGCCTGCCGGGAAGCCGGCAAAATCGCGATCGAAGGGAAAGACTATGCCGTCAGGGATGGCGATATCATGCACTTCCGGTTCAACGTCTGAAAAGTCTTCTTTCCACCCGGACTGCCCCATTCTATCCAAACCGGCCTTAGCAGTCCAAATGGCGGATTGCCGCCCACCCCGGCAGGGTGAAGTGGTGCCCTTCTTTTTCGCGGCCGGTTCTCCTTTCAGGGTTGCCGTCCATCTCGACAGGATGAAGACGGTCTTGCCAAAAACAGTTTTATTTTCAGGGTCAATATTCAAAAAAACCGGTATCATGACAGAGCCCCCCCGCAGTGCGGAGGGGGTAAGCGATAAAAGGAGGTGTCTTGATGAAGACAGGGCATTCCGGGAGGGGCCTGTTTGGAAAATATGAAAGATCAAAAAGAAATTAAAGGCTTTTTTTATTGTTCTATTTGTTAATAATTATTTTAATTACATAGAAAAATGTCAGCAAAAATTTGCTTGGTAAAGCATAATGATTATTTTTGACGGAAAATTGAGTGGACAAATCGTAAAAATTGATCCTATGTGTGGAATTGTTGGTGTGTTTGATTTAAAGACCGATGCACAGGCGTTGAGGCAGCAGGTTTTGGAACAATCGAAGAAGATCAGGCACCGGGGTCCGGACTGGTCAGGTATCTATTGCGGTGAGAAAGCCATTATTGCCCACGAGCGTTTGTCAATCGTGGACCCGGTGTCGGGTGGACAGCCTTTGTACAGTAAGGACAAGAAACTGATCCTCGGTGTGAATGGCGAAATTTACAACCACCGGGCCATCCGCGAAAAAACGAAAGCTCATTATGAATACCAGACCGGTTCCGACTGTGAGGTGATTCTCGCGCTGTATAAAGAGAAAGGGACTGCTTTTCTGGACGATCTGAATGGCATTTTCGCGTTTGCCTTGTATGATGAAGAGAAGGATGCTTATCTGATTGCGCGCGATCATATCGGGATAATTCCGCTTTACATGGGTTGGGACAAAAGCGGAAACTTTTATGTCGCCTCTGAACTGAAGGCGCTGGAAGGGTATTGTTCCAAAATTCAGGAGTTTCCCCCTGCCAGCTATTTGTATAGCCGGGATGGTGAAATGACACGCTGGTGGACCCGTGACTGGATGGACTATGAGCATGTAAAGGATAACCCTGCCAGTATTGACGGGTTAAAAAAAGCGTTGGAACAGGCGGTTCACCGCCAGTTGATGTCGGACGTGCCCTACGGGGTTCTTTTATCGGGAGGGTTGGATTCGTCAGTGACGTCGGCCCTGGCGAAGAAATTTGCGGCGAAACGGATTGAAGAGGAAGATCAAAAAGATGCCTGGTGGCCGCAGTTACATTCGTTTGTGATCGGACTTGAAGGTTCGCCCGACCTTGCGGCGGCAAGAAAAGTAGCGGATCATCTCGGGACCATCCATCATGAAATCCATTATACCATCCAGGAAGGCCTGGATGCCATCCGCGACGTAATCTATCATCTTGAAACGTATGATGTGACGACCATCCGGGCCTCAACCCCCATGTACATGATGGCGCGGGTGATCCGTTCGATGGGCATTAAGATGGTTCTTTCCGGGGAAGGGGCGGACGAAGTTTTTGGAGGGTATCTCTACTTTCATAAAGCCCCTGGTCCGGAAGAATTTCATAAGGAAACCCTGCGGAAGCTGAGCAAGCTGAACCTGTATGATTGTCTTCGCGCCAACAAGTCGCTGGCCGCATGGGGCGTGGAAGGAAGGGTGCCTTTCCTTGATAAGGAATTCCTGGATGTGGCGATGCGGTTCAATCCGAAGGAGAAGATGGCCGGGAATGGCAGAATGGAAAAATGGGTGGTCAGAAAAGCCTTCGAGGACTTGTTGCCTGCCAGTGTGGCGTGGAGGCAAAAGGAGCAGTTTTCGGATGGCGTGGGTTACGGATGGATTGACACGCTTAAAAAAATTGCCCATGAGAAAGTCACTGATGACATGATGAAACATGCGCATTTTCGTTTTCCGGTCAATACACCGATGTCGAAAGAGGAGTACCTTTACCGGTCAGTATTCAGTGAGCATTTTCCCTCCGACCAGGCGGCTGCATGCGTGCCTTCCGTGCCTTCCATCGCCGCAGTACGGCTGAAGCCCTGGCCTGGGACGAATCGTTCCGCAAAAACGCGGATCCTTCGGGAAGGGCGGTAAGCGGCGTGCACGAACATGCCATTTGATTTCCCCTGTTTTTCAGAAAAGGGAAACCTTCCGGAATCCCTTTTCCGGCAGGTTTCCGGAAAGGTATTCTACAGGCGGTTTAAGAATTCGGTCACATTTTGCCCGATCCGCGATAAGAGGGCGCTCGCGTCTGATTTGACAAACGTGTCCCCGGTGATGTTTTCATAGAGTTCGATATACCGTTCCGATACGGAATTTACGAATGCTTCGTCCATGACGGGGACTTTCTGTCCTTCCTTGCCCTGGAAGCCATTTTCAATCAGCCATTGACGGACAAACTCCTTCGACAGTTGTTTTTGGCTTTCTCCTTTCGCCAAACGTTCTTCGTACCCGCCGGCATAAAAATAGCGGGACGAATCGGGGGTGTTGATTTCGTCGATCAGGTAAATTTTTCCGTCTTT
>CAZANK010000049.1:0-13387 GCA_964486235.1 uncultured Prolixibacteraceae bacterium
CCGGCGAAAAGGCTGAAGAACCGCCCCAGGATCATAAAGAAAGGGGCCCCGGGGGGATGCCCTACCTCCAGCTTGTAGGACGTGGTAATGAATTCGCCGCAATCCCAGAAACTGGTTGTCGGCTCGATCGTTGAGAGATAAGTAATTGCAGCAATGACAAATGCCACCCATCCGGTGACACTATTCAACAATCTGTAGTTCTTCATCATTCTCCTGATAATTTTGTGTTTGCGAAGATAGTATATTCTTTGCACGCAGACCAGCCTGACTCCGAATTTATCGGGCCCGCCGCGATGGTGCCGACACCCGACGGATGGCAACCGACCATGCCCACATCAGCAACCGGTTACTCCGGTTGCTTAAAATCAGACCAGAAATCTTCGGCAAAGGACGTATCTTCAAAATAATCCCGCCCGTACAGGGCGACGGGCTGCCGCTGTATTTCCAGGGCATGGGCCTTCCTGACCCGGGTAACCTGTTCGCCCCGCGGATTGACATACGTTTTGTCGCAATCCAGATAGCTGACCATATACCGGCCATCGTGCCGGCGGTAGATGCCGGTAAAATGATAACGAACCTGCTGCTGCTCCCGTTCATCGGTAAAAAGTGAACGGTTTTGGCTGTTATTCCGGTCGGCCTCGATCACACATTCATGACGAATGACCGCATCGTTCTTCTTCAGAATGTAGATCTTTCCATCCATTCGCCGGGCAAAATAATCACCGCTGTGCGCCAAACCCGGCTTGCCGGTCTTATAGGACACGATCCACACAGAGTCTCCCTCAAAGGCCGTCATTCCTTCCAGCTTCAGATCGTAATCGTTCAATAACCCCTCGTTCAGGATGGTGTTTGACAGCCGGACCACATCCATTTCCAGCAGTTCATCGAATCCCGTTTGCCCGTCAGCAGACAACCGGGCATCAAAATTCCTTTTCACCTGGGTAAACCGGTAATGCCGGTGCTGATAAGCATCAACGACCGAAGGACTGCGGTATCCGCTTTCATCATAGACCTCGACAATGGCTTCGCGTTTTCGCAAACTGCTGTCATTCACCTGCTCTTCTTCCTGGTAATAAAACGTCAGCCCAACAGGTCCGGCCAGGTAATTTTCCGGCACCTTCCGGGCCGCAGTCCTGATCAGGCGGAACAACACGCGCGACCGGGCTTCGACATCCACCCCTTCAATCTGGTAGGTCTGCACCTGAAGCGGGATCCTGACAAACTCTTTCTCAAACAGGTCGTTCAGCGCCAGCACCAGATTCTGATACCCCACGGCCGAGACGTACAGGTTGCCGGGGAAAAATTCCTCCGGGACCTTTAACTCAAAAAACCCCCCGGCATCACTTGCCGTTCCGTAAAAAGTCCCTTCGATGCCAATGTTGGTGTAGGCCACTCCCTGCTGGCCGGATGCGTCAACAATACGCCCCTTGATGGTCTTCGGCTGCGCCGGCAAAACCACCGGCAGGAGCAGGAACAGGAAAATTATCAATTGCCTCATGCGTCTTTTTATTTTTTAAGCTAAAAGTTTTTTCCTACTTTAGTTTCCTTAACAGATCATGAAACGAGCCATGAAAGCCGTGGCTTCCGCCCAAGGCAATTTATTGGCGGGTTCCATACCGTTGGTGATGCGTCCCGAAGCAATGACGCCGGATACGCAAATTGTAATTCGTTAAATTGAAAAATAAAAGTATGAAAATAAGAAAAAATTTTAGTCCGGGTAGCATCTGCAGGCCCGAAACATGCTAATTTAGAATACAGAAACGACTAAAACAACTGAAAATGAATACGAAACATCTTGTTTTGCTGATCACGGCCGGAGCCCTGTGCTTTCCATCTTGCGTATCAAAGAAGAAATTCATTGCGATGGAATCGTCGAAGCTCAGGGCCGAGGAGCGGGTCCGTGAATTGACGGGAGAGAACGAAGCCCAGGCAAACCGGATTGAGGAGATGATCGCCGGCTTTGAAAAAATGAAGCAGGAGCTTCTGACCAGCAACGCTCAAAAAGACCAGATGATCGGTGACCTGAACGGACAAATCAATATCCTGAAATCCAACGTACAGGAAAAAGATGCCACCATCGGGGAGAAACTGTATGCCTTTGAATATGAAAAAAGACGTATGGATGAAGAGCTTCAGAAAAGCCGGAATGTGCAAACTGCACTTCAGGAAAAAAACACGGGACTGGCACAGGAGCTTGGCAAGGCAAAAAACGAGCTTTCAGACCTGCGCTTTAACCTGACCCGGCTAACGGATGATGCCGGGCGGCTCAACGAGCAACTCCGGTTAAAGGATCAACGCTATGAAGAACAGGCCGCAGTCTTGCTCCGGCTGCAGACCGAGACCGACAACCTGAAAGCGCAGATCCGGGAAAAGGACGAGACCATTGAACGTCTGGGCAACAATGTGAAACTGCTGAAGAATGAGTTGGGTAAATAGTGGAACTTCTCATGCCGGAGGGGCACTTCCTTTCTCGGCAGCGAAAAAAGGAATCAAAAACGCCGCTGCTACATCGTCTCAGCTAAATTTTGGCTGCGTTTCGCTAAAAAAAATTAACTTCTCCCTGCGGTCCAAACAGAATTTTTTTCTTAACGCTTCACTGCGCCAAAATTTTTAACGCTTCGACGCTTAGGCGGACTGAAGACCTCGTAGCAAATTGTTCCCAAAAGATGGGGATCACCGTATTTCCGGCAGGCTGATCCCCTTGATCTTCCTGTACAATTCCAGGGCGTACAGGTCGGTCATGCCGGAAACAAAATCGATCACGGACTGAATTTTTCCGTACAGGGTCTCGGTGGCGGGGGTGTATTGTTCCGGCATCAATGACAATAACCTTCTCGAAAATAATGAATTGGGAGAGCGGACGGCCTCCACGAACTCGTCCAGGATCGTTCCCAGTATCTTAAAGCCGGACAGCTCGATCTCGACCACGGTGCGGTCGTTATAAATCCGTTCCAGCGACAACCCGTCAATTTCACCCAGCGCAACCCGTGAAGGTGTGCCCACCTCGTTGATCAAGGGCCTCTGAAAAATCCCTTCCAAAATGGCCTCCTCCTTTTCTTCAAACACCTTCATACATTCGCAGACCAGTTTGTTGATCACGCCTGCCCTCAGGAAGGCGATTCGTTCATTCAGATCGGTCACAACGCCGAACACCCGGTCAATTCGTTCAAGGGACTCCTGATCTTTCCGCGGGTCATAGAAATTCAAAAGCAGCCGGGAAGTTGTATCAAAATCCAGTATTTTCAGCTTATGGGCATCTTCCAGATCCATAATCCGGTAGCAAATATCATCGGCAGCTTCCACCAGAAATACCAGGGGGTGCCTGACAAACTGAACCGGGTTGTCGCGAATTTGAAGGATACCCAGCTCCCCGGCAATTTCGCGGTAAAGCGCTTTCTCCGACTGAAAAAAGCCGAACTTCGGCTTGTCGATGCCCACCGATTCATACGGGTACTTCACAATGGAAGCCAGGGTGGTGTAGGTCAGGGCAAAACCGCCTTCACGCCTTCCCCGGAACTGGTGGCTCAGCAGGCGCAGCGCATTGGCATTCCCGTCGAAAAAGATCAGATCGGTCCATTCTTCCGGTTTTAGCAGCCCCTGAAGCCTGTTGCCGTTCCCGTTTTTAAAATACGATGAAATGGCTTCTTCGCCCGCGTGCCCGAAAGGCGGATTACCCATATCATGCGCCAGGCATCCGGCTGAGACGACCGCGCCCAATTCCCTGATCAACGGATTTCTCCCGCCCGCCTCAATCAGCCTCTCCGACAGAAGATTCCCCATCGACCGGCCCACGCTGGCCACCTCCAGACTGTGTGTCAACCGGTTATGCACAAAAATACTTCCCGGCAACGGAAATACCTGGGTCTTGTCCTGCATCCTCCTGAACGGCGATGAAAATATGATCCGGTCATAATCCCGTTGAAACTGCGTCCTGTTATACCGTTCAACCTCCGGCACTGCCGATCCCGATCCTAATCGCCGCGTTGCTACTAACTGGTCCCACTTCATGAGTTCCTGATTATTAAATTCAAAAGATACCGACATGATAACGTCTGAGTTCCTGATTCAGTTTCCTGGCACCAGGACAAATTTTCTCCATCAAAAGCCAGAACCCCGGTCCGTGATTCTTCTCTACGGTATGCGCTAACTCGTGCAGCAGCACATAATCGATAAGATGGTCCGGCAAACGCATGACGTGAAGGTTCAGGTTAATGTTGTTGGACTGGGAACAACTGCCCCACCGGCTTTTCACATGTTTTACGTGTATGTTTTCATAACGCATCCCATGAATCCCGGACAGCTCCTTTAACCGCGCGGGTAAATAAACACGGGCTTCCTGCCGCATGACCTGAACCATGACGCTCCGGATAAATTGCTGGATGTCGGAACGTTCGCAATCGCAATTCCGGGGAATGTTCACCTGAACGATCCCTTGTCCTGCCATCGCTGAAACCTTCGCATGTTCCACCCGTACAATTTTAAGCAAATGAAACTTTGTTTTAAAACTCGTGTTTGGGTCAAAGATCGTTAAACCAGCTTTGACGTTTTGTTGTTGTTGTAATATCCAATCTGCCTTGGCCCGTACAAAATCAAGCGCTTTTTGCTCGGAACCCAAGAAAGGCATGGAGATCAGGACCTTGCCATCATGATTGACTTTGAGGTGGATTCGGCGTGAGCGGTTGTTTTTTGTGATCAGGACAGGCCCGACAGCTTCAACGTGATAATATTTACCGGGAGTTGTCATAAATTGATGACGAAGATAATGAATCTTGTAAATTGAACGATATGGAACCGCAAAATGCAGTGGAGGTATTTGGAACGATCACCAAATACGAAACGGTACTGACCATTACAGACAAAGTATTACCGGGCTCGCTTGTTTTTGAAGCGATTGCCCCTTTCCCGGGCTATTATCACGAGGAACCTGACTGCGCCAAACCCGTTTACATGTACCTTGCCCTTCACCGCCAATACCCGCTGATGGATATGATCCGGGCCACCGAAAAGGTTGAAAAGGCGCTTGGTGAGCGTTTCGACGCGGGGAAAGGATCCCTCAAAATCTACAATGACGAATACGATGTCCTTCGTGTGCGCCATCTGAACCGGTATGACCTGATCGGAACCCTGCAACAGGGTTACCAGGAGCAGGGCATCTATTTTCTGCAAAAAACCATGAGGGGGTTCGAAGAAACCGTCCGGATCAGGGTTGTGAAGTTTTTCAGTATGAAGGAGATTGACAACGGCATCTATCTCGATGCCAAAGAAGACTTCCATGCTTATTTTGAGATTCCAAAGCATTACGAATGGGAAGACTTTAACGATCTGACCCAAAAAGTAAAATACAACTGGGACGGAAGCAAGTTCGATGCCGCGATGGGCGCGTTTCATCACAACGGACAGTTGCACGAATTCGTGAGGGTCTATTCCAATAACCTAAGTCTCCGTTATCTGCAGCAACTGCGCAAGCTTTATCTTCAAAAGATCAGGTAAGAGCTGCCCCGCCGATGCCGGAAGTCGGGTTTCGCGGGCAGATTGAGGATGATCCGCTTTACGAAACCGGCCGGATCCGGGCAACCGCCTGCTCAATACGGCGGATGGTTTCCTTTTTCCCAATCAGCTCTAAAATGGCAAAAAGGTCAATCCCCTGGCTGCTGCCCACAAGGGCCAGCCGAATCGGGACCATGACCATCCCAAAACCCCACTCCCGGGCGTTCATAAATTCAGAGAAGGCTTCCTTGACCGATTCGGCATCCCAGGGGTCAAGGGTCTGGAAGAACCCGGCAATGTCCGTTAATTTTCCGGACGTGTCGTCCTTCCATTTCTTACTGATGGTTTTTTCATCATAGCGGCCGGGCGCCGTGAAAAAATAGAACCCGTGTTCCCAGAGGTCAGCGGCAAAGGTGCACCGGTCTTTGATCAGTCCGGTGATCCGGATCAGCTTGTCATCATCCACGGCAATATTTTTCGCGGCCAGTTGCTTTTTAAACAACACGGCCAACTCCGCATCCTCTTTTTGATGGAGATAATGCCGGTTAAACCATTTGGCCTTTTCAGGATCAAAGCGGGCGCCCGGCTTGACCACCCGTTCGAGGCTGAACCGGCCAACGAGTTCATCGAGCGTGAACAACTCCTGCCCCGTCCCGTCGTTCCAGCCCAGCAAGGCCAGCATATTGACAAACGCCTCCGGGAAATACCCTTCTTCGCGGTATCCTGTGGAGACTTCGCCGGTAACGGGGTCCTTCCATTGCAAGGGAAAAACCGGAAAGCCCATCTGATCGCCGTCACGTTTGCTCAGCTTTCCTTTCCCGGTCGGTTTCAGGATGAGCGGGAGGTGCGCAAACCGCGGGCGACGATCCCCCCACCCTAACGCCTCATACAGCAAAATATGGAGCGGCATGGACGATAACCATTCTTCACCCCGGATCACATGGGTGATCTGCATCAAATGGTCGTCCACCACGTTGGCCAGGTGATAGGTCGGCATCCCGTCTGCTTTAAACAACACTTTATCATCCAACCGGGCCGTGTTGAATTTCACTTCACCCCGGATGATATCCTGTTCCACGACATCCTGCTGTTCAGGCATTTTGAAACGGATCACCCACGGCTCCCCGCTCCCGATTTTCTGCCTGACCGTTTCGGCGGGTAATGTCAGCGAATTTTTCAAGCTCATCCGGGTGTGGGTGTCGTAAGCGAAAACAGCCTGATGCTGTTCAGCCTCTTTCCGCAAGACCTCCAGTTCTTCGGGCGTATCAAACGCGTAATAGGCTTTTCCTGTGGCAATCAGTTGTTCCACGTAGCCCTTGTAAAGCTCCTTGCGCTCACTTTGACGGTAAGGACCAAAACGACCCCCAAAACCGGCACCTTCGTCCGGGATTAAGCCGCACCATCTTAACGACCCGGCAATATATTCTTCTGCCCCCGGAACATACCGGTTTTGATCCGTATCTTCAATCCGCAACAGAAAATCACCACCGTGTTTCCTGGCGAACAGGTAATTAAACAAGGCTGTCCTGACGCCTCCCATGTGAAGCGGACCGGTCGGACTTGGGGCAAACCGCACCCGTACTTTTTGTTCCATCGCTGTACCTTTTATTTCTTCGTCTTCGAAAGTCACGTCGTTTTCGCCGTCAAAGATAGGGATTTTATTCCCGATTTTTTGTTGCCGAAACAGAGATAACCCTATCTTTGCAACTAGTTTAAAAAAGAAACGGGGAATGAAGAATATTTTTTTCGCGGCGCTTATCCTGGGCATGATGCTGCATGAACGGACCAGTGCGGATGAGGGTATGTGGCTGCCATCGCTGATTGAAAAACTGAATATCAGCGAAATGCGACAGATGGGTTGTGAATTGAATGCCGATGATATTTATCATATTAACCAGTCAAGTCTGAAAGATGCCGTGGTGGCGCTCGACCGGGGTTCGTGTACCGGCGAACTGGTGTCGGCCGACGGGTTGTTGCTGACCAATCATCATTGTGGTTTTGGCGAGATCCAGGCTCACAGTTCGGTGGAACATGATTACCTGCGCGATGGGTTTTGGGCGCAGTCATGGCAGGAAGAGTTGCCGAATCCGGGAAAGACCGCTTCGCTGTTGGTCCGGATGGAAGATGTCACGGACCGGATTTTGGATAGTCTGAAACGTCCGGTGAACGAGGAGGGGCTCGACATCCGGATTCAGCGGGCTGCGTTTGAGATTCAGAAAGAAGCCACGAAAGACACCCACTATGATGCCCGTGTTCAGCCACTGTTCAACGGAAACCGCTACTACCTTTTTGTCTATGAGACCTTCCGCGACGTCCGGCTGGTAGGTACGCCCCCCGAATCGATCGGCAAATTTGGAGGCGACACGGACAACTGGATGTGGCCCCGGCATACCGGCGATTTTGCGATCTTCCGCATTTATTGCGGTCCTGACGGAAAACCGGCCGACTACGCGGAAGACAATGTGCCCTTTCGTCCCAAATATCATTTCCCGGTTTCGTTGAACGGATACCAGGACGGCGATTTTGCCATGATCCTTGGTTTTCCCGGGAACACCAACCGCTACAAATCGTCCTATGGCATTGAATACGTCATGAACGTCACCAATCCGGTGAGGGTGGAAGCGCGGGCGGCCAAGCTGGACATTATCAAAGAATACATGCGTACGGGTCAAAAGCCGACGATCCAGTACGCGTCCAAATACGCCCGGAGTTCCAATTACTACAAATACAGCATCGGACAGAACAAGGGACTGAAGGCGCTGGATGTCATCGGAAAGAAAAAAGCGCTGGAAGAAAAGTTTACCCAATGGGTGAATGAAGATGAAGACCGGAAAGTCAACTATGGGAAAGCCCTTGGTCTGATCGAGCGTTCCTACCAGAACACCGAAGATGAAAAAGCTTATGAATACCTGATTGAAGCCATGTTGCGGGGCCCTGAAATTTTTTACTTCAGCTACGGGGCCAAAGGCCTGTATGAAGCGCTGAAAAGCGGGGATAACCACGAAAGGATCGAGGCCAACAAGGCAAGGATGCGGGCCGAGCTGGATGAATATTTTAAAGACTACAACGCGGCAACCGATCAAAAAATCACGGCTGCGCTCCTGAAACTGTATGCGGGAAATGTCGATCCGTCCTATCATCCCCGCTTTTTCAAGGAGGTCAAATCAAAGTACAAAGATGATTTTGAGGATTTTGCAGAAAAAGTGTTCAGCAAGACGATTTTTGCCGATGCCGGGAAAATAAATGCCTTTCTGGATGATCCGAAGCTGAAGGTTTTGGATAAAGACCCTGCCTTTCAGGCGGCCTCCGACATTTTTGATCAAATGACGGCCATTGGGGAAGTCATGAACAAAAATGCGGAAGACCTGCAACAGGGAAACCGGCTGTTTCTCGCCGGACTCCTGGAAATGGACAAGGACCGCAATTTTTACCCCGATGCCAATTCCACGCTGCGCCTCACTTACGGACAAGTGGGGGGTTATGTTCCGCGCGACGCTGTTTCGTACGACTATTTTACCACGCTGAAAGGCTATCTTGAAAAAGAAATTCCCGGCGACACGGAGTTCGATGTCCCCCAAAGGCTCAAAGACCTCTGTGCGATGAACGATTTCGGCGATTACGCCGATCAGGATGGCTCGTTGCACACCTGTTTCATCTCCAACAATGACATCACCGGCGGAAACTCCGGCAGCCCGGTCCTGAACGGGAAGGGTCAGCTTATCGGTATTGCGTTTGACGGGAACTGGGAGGCCATGAGCGGCGACCTGGCCTTTGAACAGGAGCTGCAGAAGTGTATTTCGGTCGACATTCGCTTTGTGCTGTGGGTCATTGACAAATATGCCGGAGCAACCCATCTGATCGACGAGATGACGATTGTAAAATAAGCGATGAAGAAGAAACGCCTTATCCTGAGTGTCTTTTTGACCCTCCTCCTGGGAGGGGGCGTTTACCTGGACCTGCTCATGCCGGTCATCACCGGGTATGCCGCGAAGAACCTGGCATCGGGCATTTTTGTGTCGGGACGCTCCCGGGAATCGCTCGAAAAAGAAGATCTCAATTTCTCGGTGATACGCTACACCCGGAATAAGGTCGATTTTGACAAGAAGGAGGTGGTCAGCCGTTTTCTGTGGAGGACGTCAAAGGCCATTTACCTGGAAGGCTATGGCTGTACGCTGGTGAAGGGTTATTCCGAGGCGGCGATCAGAAGCAGATCTTATCCGGTTCTTCCTTCGCTTCCTGAAAACCCGGACACCCTTGCGTGGCCCATGGGCGACCTGATGCCCGATACCCTCCCCCGCGGGATCAACCTGCCGAAACTGAGGCGGGTGACTGCCCGGGTCATGGCCGACTCCCTGCCCTACAAAGGTTCATTTGCCCTGATGGTCGTCTATCAGGGCCTGCCCGTGGCGGAAGTTTACCGCAAGGATTTTGGGCCTGACAGCCGTTTCTTAAGCTGGTCTATGGCCAAAAGCGTCACCGCTGCCCTGATCGGGCTGCGGGTCAACGAAGGGAAAATGGACCTTCACCGGCCCGTGGATATCGCGGAATGGCAGGGAGACAGTCGCCGGGGGATCACCCTGGACCACCTGCTGCACATGAACAGCGGACTTCACTGGAATGAAAATTACGGGAACCTGTCTGACGTGACGGTCATGTTGCACAAGAAAGGCGACATGGGGGGCTTCGCGGCCCAAAAAAAGCTGGAAAAACCGGTTGGCGAAACCTGGAAATACGCATCAGGAACTACAAACCTGGTTTGCCTCCTGCTGCGCCGTACGTTTCGGTCGGACGACGACTATTTCCGGTATCCCCGGCAGGCGCTCTTCAACAAAACAGGGATGAGAAGCGCCGTCATGGAACTGGATGCTTCCGGCACGTATGTCGGTTCCTCTTACCTGTACGCGACCATGCGCGATTACGCACGTTTCGGCCTTCTCTTCCTGAACCGGGGAAACTGGCTGGGAGACCAGCTCCTGCCGGAAGAATGGATCGACTATTCCGTTGCCCCGGCGCCCGGGTCGAACGGGAAATACGGCGCCTTTTTCTGGCTGAACCTTTCGGCCGATCAGCCGGATGCCCCCAAAGATACTTACGTATGCAAGGGACACGACGGACAGTTTATTTTCATCATCCCCTCCAGGCAGTTGATCGTGGTCCGCACCGGTTTTTCCAAACACGGCGAGTTCGACACGAACCTGATGCTGAAAGAGATTCTGGAATGCCTCTAACATTCTAACATTCTAACACTCTAACATTCTAACATTCTAATATTGTTAAGCGTACTGCGGCCCTTTTAACAGCCGCACATCATTCGCGAACTGCCTGATTTGCTGCTCGTCGTCTTTTCTGCACACCAGAAGGGTATTTTCCGACTCCACCACAATATACCCATCCAGTCCCTGCAGGACCACAATCTTATCGTCAGGCACATTCACCAGACAATTTTTAGAGTTGTACAACAGCACGTTCTCCCCTTTCACCGAATTGGCGCCTTCATCTTTTCCCATGGATTCATACAAAGCCCCCCAGGTTTCCAGGTCGCTCCAGCCAAAATCGGCGATCAGCACGTACACATTCTCCGCTTTTTCCATGATCCCGTAGTCGATCGAGATATTCTGGCATTCGGAATAGGTCTTGTTGATGAAGTAAATTTCATCATCGGTCCCGTAAAGTTTTTCTCCCCGCCTGAACAATCCGGCAAGATCGGGCAGCCAGGTATCGAACGCGTGGAGGATGCGCTCAAGTCGCCAGATGAAGATCCCCGAATTCCAGAAAAACTCGCCGCTTTCCAGAAAAATATTGGCCATTTCCAGTCCAGGTTTTTCTGTAAAGGTCTTCACTTTGAATAAGTTATTCATTTTTCTGAACGGAACCTTCCGGTCGATCTGGATGTAGCCGTATGCGGTTTCCGGGCGGTTGGGCGTGATTCCCAGGGTCACCAGGGCATCATTTTCGGCAATAAATTCAAGGCCCGCTTTGATCTGGTTCAAGAATTCCTTCTCCTGGAGGATTAAATGGTCGGAAGGGGCCACAATGACATTGGCGTCCGGGTTCACCAGCTTAATTTTGTTGCAGGCATAAGCCACGCAGGGGGCCGTATTTCGCCGGAGCGGTTCGAGTAACACCTGTTCTTCGCTGAGTTCCGGGAGCTGTTTGAGCACCAGCTCCTTATAATTTATGTAGGTCACCACAAGGAAATTCCCAACGGGGCAGGCCTCCCTCAGTCGATCGAACGCCATTTGAATCAACGTACGGCCTGTTCCGGTGATATCCAAAAACTGTTTCGGCATGGAGCTCTTGCTTAACGGCCAAAACCGGCTTCCGGCACCTCCGGCCATAATGACGCAATAATTATTCTTCATCGTCTCCTTTTTTGAACTTGTGAATCAAAGATAAATATTTTGAAAATGATTCCCTTTCTGATTTTATGGTTACACAACATGCCAAACAGTCGTAAGTCGTCAGTCATAAGACCAGAAACCAGGAATGAAAATTTCAAATTCCTACAAAATTCAAACCAGGAACTTCTTCCATCGTTGATCTCCGGTCCCCGGTCTCCATCATTTGATCCACGACGAATATCTTACGACTTTTTTGTACCTTTATCGAAAAGTAACGGATGAATTTCTTTGCACATATAGGCCGGTATTTTTCCCTTTTGGGAAAGGTATTTTCGAAACCGGAAAAAATGAGGGTCTGCGTTCACAGGCTTTTCCGGGAGATTGAGAGCCTTGGGGTCAATTCGGTCGGCATTGTGGTGATCATTTCGATTTTCATGGGTGGTATCATCACGTTGCAGGTTGCCTACAACATGCAAAACCCGTTTCTTCCAACCTATCTCATCGGTTTGGGAAACCGTGACACGCTGATCCTCGAGTTCTCATCGACCATTATGGGACTGATCATGGCGGGAAAAATCGGGTCCAACATCGCATCAGAACTGGGAAGCATGCGCGTGACCGAGCAAATTGACTCCCTCGAGATCATGGGACTCAATTCGGCCAATTTTCTCATTTTTCCCAAGATCATTGCAGTAGTCCTGATGTTCCCGTTTTTGTATGTGCTGAGCGTCTTTTTCGGGGTGCTCGGCGGACTGATTGTCGGCCCTTCGGTTGGCGCTGTCAACGCCACCGACTACATCGAGGGGATCAAACACACGTTTGTGCCCTACTATGTCTATTTTTCATTGATCAAGACCCTGTTTTTCGGATTCCTGATCGCTTCCATTCCGGCCTATTTTGGCTATTATGTGGAGGGCGGCGCGTATGAGGTGGGAGAAGCCAGCACACGGGCCGTGGTCAACACCAATATCATGATCCTGGTATTTGATCTAGTTCTAACCCAATTGCTTTTCTGATGATCCGCGTTGAACATCTTCATAAATCCTTTGACGGAAAAACCGTCCTGAGCGACATTACCACGGAATTCCTGAAAGGCCGGACCAATCTGATTATCGGACGAAGCGGCTCAGGCAAGACCGTGTTGCTGAAATCGATCGTCGGCCTGTTCGATATCGACCAGGGCAACATCTACTATGACAACCGGAACTTCATCACGATGAAGCAACAGGAACGGAAAACACTGCGGCAGGAAATGGGGATGGTCTTTCAGGGAGGCGCGCTGTTCGATTCGCTCACTGTGGAGCAAAATGTCCGGTTTCCGCTCGATCTGTTCACCAACCAGTCGGCCGCAGCAAAGCAAAAACGGGTTCAGTACTGTTTGGAACGGGTCAATATCGACAAGGAAGCCCATCAACTGTCGCCATCTGAAATCTCCGGCGGAATGAAAAAGCGGGTGGCCATTGCCCGGGCCATCGCACTCAACCCGCCTTACCTGTTTTGCGATGAGCCCAACTCGGGACTTGACCCCGAAACCTCCAACGTCATTGACGAACTGATCA
>CAZANK010000050.1:0-12913 GCA_964486235.1 uncultured Prolixibacteraceae bacterium
CAGCGCATTGAAGGCGATCTGTTCACCCACCTTCGTATTGTAAATGACGTTGATCCCCACCTGCAGGATTGCGTCGATCTCTTTCTTCAAAACATCTTTCGGCTGGCGGTACTCGGGAATACCGTATGCCAGGATTCCTCCCGGAACGGAATTTTCTTCGTAGATGTCGACCAGGTAACCCAGTCGCGCCAGATAATAGCCGCAGGTCAATCCGGATGGTCCTGCGCCGATAATCCCGACCGACTTGCCGTTTCGCTGGAACATCATGCTTACGAACGGTTCGTCCGAGTTCATGACATAATCGGCCGCGTACCGTTTCAGGTCTGCAATGGCAATGGGGTCGTCAATTTGTGCCCGCCGGCATTTGCTTTCACACGGGTGGGTGCACACCCGTCCGCAGATGGACGGGAAAGGATTTTCCTGGCGGATCAGGTCGTAGGCATCACGAACACGCCCCACGGCGATCAGGGCAATATACCCCGGCACATTCACGCCGGCAGGGCAGGCATTCTGGCAGGGAGAGATGAATAAATCGCTGCATACGCCTGCCCGGCAATAGTTGTGGCGGATATGCTCGTCATATTCGTGCCTGAAATATTTGATGGTGCTCAGTACGGGGTTCGGAGCGGTCTGTCCCAATCCGCAGATGGCCGATTCCTTGATGGAAGTACCCAGTTCGATGAGCGTTTCCACATCGCCTTCGCGGCCCTGTCCGTGGGTGATCCGCTCGAGGATTTCCAGCATCCGTTTGGTGCCCAGTCTGCAGGGGGTGCATTTGCCGCACGATTCTTCCTGTACAAATTCCATGAAAAAGCGGGCCATATCGACCATGCAGGTATCTTCGTCGGCACAGATCAGTCCCCCGGATCCCATGATGGCGCCATGTTTGACCAGCGAATCGTAGTCGATCGGCGTATTGAGGTGCGAAGGCGTGAGGCAGCCGCCCGACGGGCCGCCGGTCTGCGCCACTTTGAAATTCTTGCCGCGGGGGATGCCTCCCCCGATTTTATAAATGATCTCCCCCAGGGGAATTCCCATGGGAACTTCGATCAGCCCTTTAATATTGATGTCACCCGCGAGGGCAAAGACCTTGGTGCCTTTGCTTTTCTCGGTTCCGATGGCGGCAAACCATTCGGCTCCCTTCATGATAATGGGGGCGATGTTGCCAAAAGTTTCCACATTATTGATTACAGTCGGTTTTCCGTATAACCCGCTTTGGACCGGATAAGGCGGCTTCTGGGTGGGTTCACCCCTCCGGCCTTCGACCGATGCCATCAGCGCCGTTTCCTCGCCGCAGACAAAGGCCCCCGCCCCGATCCTGATCTCAATGTCAAAGTCGAATCCTGAATCCAGAATATTTGTTCCCAGTAAGCCGTATTCCCTCGCCTTTTTGATGGCCATGGTGAGTCGTTCCACGGCGATCGGATATTCCGCACGGATGTAAACCACCCCTTTTGTCGCGCCGATCGCATATCCGCCAATGATCATCCCTTCCATCACCAGGTGCGCATCGCCTTCGAGCAGGCTGCGGTCCATGTAAGCGCCCGGGTCACCTTCGTCGGCATTGCAGATGATGTATTTCTGACTGGCCTGCATTTTATGGGCCATTTCCCATTTTTTCCCCGTCGAAAAGCCGCCCCCGCCCCGTCCGCGAAGACCCGAGCGTTTGATTTCATCGACAACGGCCGCCGGGGTCATACGCTTCAATGCCCTGGCGAGCGCGAAATAACCATCATGAGCGATGTATTCATCGATCGAGGAAAAGTCGATCACACCGCAATTCTGCAGCACGATCTTTTTCTGATGTTTGAAGAAATCAATTTCATTCAGGTCGGGGATCCTCCTCCCGGTTTCCTTTTCCTCGAAACAGAGCCGTTCCACGATCCGTCCCTTCCGGATATGCTCCCTGACAATCGTTGGCATATCATCGGGTGTGAGCCTGCAATAGAACGTTCGTCCGGGATTGATGATCATTGTCGGGCCAAGGCTGCAGGCGCCCATGCAACCGGTCAGCTTGACGCTTACCTTGTGCTGCAGCTTTTCACGCTCAAGGGCAGCAACAAAGGCTTCTTTCACTTCGCGGCAGTCGGACGAGATACAACCTGCCGCGTAACACAGGTGCGCGGTATAGAGGTATTCTTTTTCCTGATCGAGGAACGCGTTTTTCAGGACTTCGATATCTTGTAAGGTCTTAATTTTCATAATCTTAAAAGTTTTTGTTGAGAAAGACGGGCGAATGATCCGGCAAAATAGGTTGCCTATTTCAGCATCCCGAGTATGGCCTGGACTTTATTGGGGTTGACCTGCTTATAGACTTTGTTGTTGATCATCATGGCAGGCGCCAGTCCGCAGGCGCCGATGCAGCGCATCACCTGAAGGCTGAACATTTTATCTTTTGTGGTTTCGCCGACATCGATCGAGAGAACTTCTTTCAGCTTTTGGAGGACATCTTTGCCTCCCCGCACATAACAGGCTGTTCCCAGGCAGACCGAAACCGTGTATTTCCCTTTTGGTTTCGTGGAAAAAAAAGAATAGAAGGTGAGTACGCTGTTTACCTTTGACCGGGGAATGTCCATCTTTTCAGCAATAAAAAACTGGACTTCGGACGGGAGATAACCGAAAATAGCCTGCGCCATGTGTAACACCTGGATCAGGTTACTCTCCTTCCGGTCATAATCAAGAATAACGGTCTCCAATAACTGGTATTTCTCCTCGCTGGTCATGGATTCGACCTTGCAAACTTCTTCTTTGGTGATCATCTTCGTGGTTAGTTTAGTGCATATTTCAATTTGAAGAATATTCCAGGAATCGTTTTGCTTTTTTACCCTTTCAAAAAGGCATCATGGACCAAATATAATAAATTAAAACCGGATTTAAAATTGACTTTTACAATGATTTGTGCGAATTTTCATCATTGATGGAAAATCCGAAGGGTGGACGCATATGAATTGATACGCAGGTGGTGAGTTCCGGTATCAGTGATCGCGGCTCTTTTTCTGCCGGAGCGGGAATTTGGAGGTCGTGTGCGAAGAAAAGTAAGATGTGGCAGATCATTTCTGCCGGGTTAAAAACTTCTGTTCTGTCTGGTGGTCCTCCACGTGGTGTTGTTCGTTCATATATTTTTGTCCTTCGATCGTCAGGAAAAAGTCGAACCAGATGTAGGCCAGGCGATCTCCGTCTTCCACCCGAACTGAGTGCCGGGAACCCAGAGGAATATGCAACAACATGTTTTCGGTTAATACCGTCTCTTCGCCATTTGCAAAGCAACGACACCTGCATCCTTCCAGTCCCAGAAAGATTTGGTCGAGCATAGGATGTTCGTGTTCTCCAACGTCGTCGGGTCCTGTTGTCTCGACCGATCCCATCGCGAAGCGCGGAACCAGTCCTTCCGGTAAAATCATCCGGTTCAGTGTCTTTTCGCTTTTAATCGCTTCTTTGTAGGTGGGGCACTCGACAAACGTTTTTAGATACAGTGAATGATAGTTTTCGATCTGTTCTTTAATCACGTGCACATCGTGTTCATCGAGCACTTTCCTGATTCGGACCCATGAAAACTCTTGCTCCGTACTGACCCGGATAACATAACCTGTGTTATAGGGAATCCGGACAATCGAGTCTGCCTTAATTGGATAATCAACGGTGCCGACCTGAAGCCGGCTTTCTCCGTCAAGGGGTAATAACACATCGAAGATATTGGAGCACGCCGGTTCATCGATGTCGTGTGCTCCTTTTATTGAAATGTATTCGATGGTGACATCCGGTATTTCATGGTCAAGCACGGCGGTTTTAAGCAGATAGCCTGCCGGTTTTCCTGTTAATCTGTTTGTCTTTAGAATTTCAGCGTTCATGGTTTGCTCTGTTTTTGGTGAATGTAATCTTTCAGGCGGCTCACATAGATTTGTCCGTAAACGTAGGCGCCGGTGGAATTGGTATGGCAATAATCTTCTGACCAGACCGCATCGGCTCTCACAATTCTTATTTTTCCTTTTTTTGGAGCATTTTTCGTGAAAACCAATCGCATGTTTCTGTTGACGCTGTGCCTTGTGTCGTAAGCCGATTCGATGTTCAGCGCACTTCCGGTTGTCTCCTGGTTTACCGTATAACCTGATCCTCCATCGATATAACAGTCTGTGCCATAGACATTTTTGTTGTCAACCCAGACTTCGAAGCCTTGCCAGTGCCCTTTCCACGGTAATTCATATCCGGCACTTCCGGTTGCGTCCAGCTCGGTCGACTCTTTCCCGGAAATATTTCCTTTTTGGAAATCATAGAGCCAGCCGGTCACTTCAATCGTGCTGACGTGATGGTATACTGCCGCGAGTTTCCTGTGGATGAGGTCATATCCCCACAGTTGCCGCATCCGGTAATTCGACAGGCCAGGCTGAGCAATCAACAATACCGCGTGTGGTGCAACCTGCTGTAGTTTTTTGATCAGCGCTTCGTACTGTGACTGGTAAACCGACAGATTGCGGACGGAACATTCGGCTCCGATCAGATCAGAAAACGTTTGCACGTTCAAGAGGTGTTCCGGATGGAGGGGAGCGAGCCAGGTCACTTTTCCGCGTGTCAAATCGACCGAATCGATTTCGCGGCAAACAACCTGTTTGTTGTCACCGTGGTAGGTGCCGATCCTGATCAGATCGCCGGGAGCGACGTTTGAGCCGATGATTTGCGGACAGGTTAACGAGAGCGCGTCAACGTTCGATATCAAGCCCGTATTCACTTCCACGGTGTAGTCTTTTGTTTTTTCCATATAGGCTACCTGTCCGAGTTCGAGCGCCCAAAGCTCCCTGACCTCTTCTTCACTCAGTCCGGTTAAGGTGCGTTTAAGCTTTCTTTCGCTGAAAGCCCAGTCGTCGTTGGTCGCGCTCTCGTGGACAATCATGTCGGGTATGAATGAACTGAAGAGCCCGTTGTAATCATTGATTCCGTCTTCATCGAGAAGGTTTACAAGCGACCAGCCTCCAATGCCGGCATTCATGAAGTGATGATACCGGTTCGCTGCGAAATTGATGATGAAATACGGATGGTGTCCGCCGATAATCTCCAGATCAAAATGCCTTTTTTTTGGTTCGGTAAACTTATGAATCCAAAATGCATTTTTATCGATGCACCGGAACTCCAGTCCGGAGGACAGTCTGGCGGGACTGGCAGGATCAAAAGAAACCTTCCCTTCTCCGTAAGGGCACTCATTTTCTTCGTCAGTTGCCATTTGACCCACAGTTGAGTGTTCGAATGTGACGATCCTTCCATAGCGATAGTTAACCAGGATGTGTGCTCCTTTGGGGGGTGGGTCTCTGAACCAGATGCAGTGAACAGGCTGCCGGTGTTCATCCAGCTTTCTGATGACCAGGTACCCCGGATTATCCGGGATGTTTCTGGTCCAACTTCCCGTGTAAATCTCCCCGTGTTGTAAATTATGGTCAATTCTGACTTCGTGGGCATAAGTTGCCGGGTGCTTTAGCTGAAACTTCACGGAGATGCCGTCGCCAATGAAATGCTGCTCTTCCTGCCCGATCAATTCATTGTGATTCGAGAACTGTCCAATGATTTCACCATCGGCTTTGACCCGCACAACCGCATAATCAGACGTTCGCAGTTTTGTTTGGCAGATCGCCAGTTCGTCTCCAAATAAATCAAACTCAACCTTCGAGCCGATTCCGTTAATTCGTTTTCCAAGTCCCTGATATTGAAGTGGATTATGGAATTCAGCGGCAGGTGTGTTATAACGCATTTCCGTACACAAAACGGTTGTGGCCAACTCGTTTTGAATGTACTTCACTACCTGTCCTGAAAACCCGTCCATCAGGCTGCCTGAGCCCCAGGTGATGGAACTGCCCGAAAGAACAATGCCTTTAGAGGCCGGGGCAGGTGTTTTATCGCCATCGTCGCCATGATTCGCACCCAGTCCTGTTGTTTGAAAAACCAGAAGACTGAAGTGAGCAATTACGATAAGTTTTTTCAGCATCGCCGTACCGTTTCGTTCGTGCCGTGCAGTGTGTCGTTACCGCGGATACGGGACGGCAACAGGAAGGATTTGTTTTTTGTAAAACTCATTAACAAGTTGGCTGACTTCTTCCTGCGTGTCGAGTTTGATGTACCAGTTGATGTTTTTGTCGTTTGTCAGATTCCCCGAGCTGATGTATGTTTCCTTTTCCGAACAGTACATTTTTGCATGAAGTGCCGGAACTTCGAAAAGATTGACCTTCAGTCCTTCCATTCCGTTATACCCTTCTCCTTTTCTGATATAATATTTTACATCAACACCTCTTTCGGCGGCATTGTTAATCGCGTCTCCAAGCCTGTTCCATCCTTCGAAATCGTTAAAAGGCGAGATTAATACCACGAACCCTTCCGCATTTTCCACGAGCGAAATAATCGTGTTAAGGTTTTCTTTCAGATCTACAAGTTTCATTTCCTGATGCGTGATAATGGGTGAATAAAATACCTATCTTTTTCTTTTTGCAAATGGTTTAATGTTCTTTTCAAAAAAGTCCTGCATGTCGTGATGCTCGCTTTGCTGATCCAAAACAAAGGTCCAGTTAATATCTTCATTGTATTTTAAATGAGCAGAACCGATCACGGCGATGCGCTCGGAGAAGAATATTTTGGCGTGCAGGTTTGACACTTCGTAAAGGGACACGTCCAGCTCTTCGGTGCCGGGCACCCCTTCTTTTTCTCTGACATAATACGACACCTCAATTCCTCTTCCGGAAGCATTGTTTATCGCTTCTTTCAGGTTTTCCCAGCCGTTCAGGTCGGTATACGGCGATACTAAAACGACGTAATCTTTGGCGTGATCGATCATCGAAATGATGGTGTTGATGCTTTCTGCCGGATTTATAATTTTCATATTTTCTCAGCTTAAATTCTTACAGTTCAAGTATTTCAATTTAATCTTTAACTTCCTTTGTTGGGGCGAATTGTCAGCAACACGACTCCTGATAGCAAGATCCCGACTCCCGCGATTTTAAACGCCAAATCCAGGGATAAGCCAATGTCTTTCAAATAGCCCCCGATATAGATCATGGCCGCGCCACTCAACACGCTGAAGAAACTCATGATTCCGTAGCCGGTTGCCTGGTATTTTCGGTCAACGACCTGGGTGATAATCGGCATGAAGTTGGCGTCATGATTTCCCTTTGTTAGTCCGAAGATAACGATGCCGAAGATGGCAATCCAGTACAAGTTGGCCGTGGCCATCAAATAAAGGAATGGTCCCCCGACGATAAAGCCAATCGCCGTGATGTAAATTCTCCCTTTATTGCTTCTGGCCGCCCATTTATCGGCAAAATGACCTCCCAGGAGTACTCCGGCAAAAGAGGCAACCTGAACGTAGAAAGTCCCTGAGACGCCCGCTTTGCCGACCGATAAATTGAATCCTTCCTGGAAGAATGTGGGCAGCCACGCGTAGATGAGCCACACGCAGATTCCCCCCAGTAGTCCGTATAAAAGGATGATCAGGTAACCTCCGGAGCTGAAGAGACTTTTGAGCATGTCTGCAAAATGGAAGTCATTTCTTTGTTTTTCGGGTTCCTGCGCTCTTCCAGGGGCATCGTTTAGTGTAAAATAAACAACGAACGAGTAGATGATTCCAAGACCTCCAAATAAGTGGTAACCAGCCTGCCAGCTCCAAATCGTGGCGATATATCCGCCTAGTCCGCCCAGAGCCATGCCGGCATACAAGCCGGTCATTAAGATACCCGATGCTTTTGAGCGGGTCGGTCCTTTGTGGTAATCCATCACCAGGGCAACGGCCGCCGGCATGTAAAAGGCTTCGCTGATCCCCATAATGGCGCGGGTTGTGATCAATTGCGCATAGTTTTCCACAAAGCCTGTTACCAGGGTAACGATTGACCAAAACAACAAACTGGTAAAGATGACCCATTTCCGGCTGAACCGGTCGGCCAGATAGCCTCCCAGCGGACTGAGTATGGCATAGACGATCAGGAAGACCGAAGTGAGCAATCCAAACTGGGCATCTGTCATCGGAATGTCGTCCTTTATTGGTATTCTCATCGAGGCCACCAGCAGGCGGTCGAGGTAGTTCAGCAGGGACACAAACCACAGTATGCCCACAACCAGCCACGCGTATCTTTTTGTCGTGTTGTCCATCATCTATTCATTTATAATTATTCCACGGCATATTGTCTTTTTTGCCCTGATTGCTTTGTCAAACAGTGTGATGTCTGCATCTTTCTTCTTTTCGAGGCTTCCTTTTCGATTGCCGGCACCAATGATTCTCGCGGGAATCAGTGACGACATGCGTATGGCATCGACCAGCGACAACCCGACCTGGCTAACGCCGTTCCTGACGCAGACATCCATGGTTGCCACACTTCCCGCATAGGCCGTGTTGTCTTTTAAGCGGGCGATTCCATTTTCAACCACAGCCTCGACTTCGCCAATTTTATGGATTCCGCCGGGCAGTCCGACTGCCGCCATGGCGTCGGTGACGAAACAAACGCGGTCAGTTCCTTTTACTTTTATCAGTAGTTTCATCAACTGAGGGCCAACATGCCAACCATCGCCGATCAGCGCCGCAGTAACCCGGTCGTCATATAAAAGCGTTTCAACCGCTCCCGCGACACGTTTCAAATGATCGCGGCGGAAATGAGACATGTTGCAAAAAAAATGTGTGGAATGCCTCACCCCGGCATTGATGGTGTCCTTCATTTCGCGGTAAATGCCGTTTGTATGTCCGGCGGAAACAAGGATACCTCGCCTGTTTAAGTCTTTTACCAACTGCTCGGCGCCTTCCAGTTCAGGGGCAATGGTCATGACGGTCAGCACATCGCTGTAAGCCAGAAACGTCATGTAATGTGCAGGCTTTGGCAATGCGAGAAATTGTTTCGGGTGCGCGCCGCTTTGTTCCGGACTGAGATAGGGTCCTTCCATGTGTATCCCCAAAAGTTCGGCGCCGTCAGGGTTTCCTTTCCGGAGGTATTCCCGGGCATATTGCAGTGCCTTTATCATATCGGCAGGAGGTCCGGTAATCGTTGTGCCCACATACGAGGTCACGCCGTAACGGGCGAAAAACTTACCCATCGTTGAAAAGGTTTCTGAATCAACTTTTGACACATCGGCGCCGTTTGCCCCGTTGACATGAATGTCGACCAACCCGGGCGAGATGTATCCGTCGTTGGCATCAATGACTTCGGCGTTCGTGGGTTCGTCCACCTGACCGCGTTTGCCGACATCGATGATTTTTTCATCCCGGACAATCACGATCCCGTCTTCAATTTCGACGTCCGGCGTGATGACAGTCCCGTTTTTAATAATCAGATAGGGTGCTCTTTTCATTGGCCTGATTTTAAAAAGGGTACAACAAAGGTAGATGCCCGAAGTCGACCCACCGTTTTTCCTGTGTTTAAACGGCTCTCCACGAATGCCTGTAAATCGGCGACATCTTCGAAGTTCATTTTTCCGGCCTCTTCTTTCGTGATATTCGGAGAGTACAAATAAAGACGTGCTTTTTCACGAACTACGTTGTTGTGGATGACCTCAATGGCAGACATGGGGTCTTTTATCTCGTCGCGTTCAAGGGCTTTATTCATTTCCGGATTGGTTAGCAGTCCGAATTCCAGCATTTCTTTGCCGTGCACGGGCGAAACCCCGTCGGGGCAATTTGTCACCAGTACGATTTCGCCTCCTTCTTTTACGGCCAGAGCTGCTGAGAACAAGCCTTTGTTTGCCTGGGTCATGTCTGCATCGTGGTTTCTGGCGTCGGAAATCACCAGATCAACCAACTCGGGGATTTCGACAAAGTAGATTTTTTTGGCGATTTCCACGCCGCGTCGGTGTGCCTCGATATAATGTCCGCCAACAATGCCCGCAGGCGCATCATCGGCATTTAAGATGACGTTTAGAATCGCAAACGGCTCTGCGGTTTTTGCCAGTTCCTCCATTAGTTTTCGCGGCAGGGTATCGGTTACCCCGATGGCCTGTTTCGGGTCAAGCGCACCCACCACGTGCATGTGATGGACGGTGTCTTCACCGGCTACTCCGGGCAAAAGCATCTTGGCGCCGCCTGAGAATCCTGCCGGCATATGTGGAACAAGGGTCCCGATCGCGATCCGCATGTCGGCCTCAAGTGCGTGTTTGTTGATGTAGATAGGCGCGTCGTCATCGAAATGACCCATTTTTACCAGTTGGTTTTTGTCAAAAAAATGGTGATCCATCGACCTGTAGTTTTCAAAAACCCGGTCGGACAATCGCGCGCGTTTTTCTTTTTCAGTCATCAGCCTGTGCGACCCGGAGGCAAACATGAAAAACACCTTCTCTTTGATGATGCCGGCCTTTTCCAGCGCCGGCAAGAGAAACGTGAGGATTTTGGGGGTCGGCGTCGAGCGCGTGTAATCGTCGACAATGATGCAAACGGTTTTCTCCTGGCTGATGAACGGGCGAAGAGCGTGAATGGCATCGTTTATGGCGTGATGAAAATCAACATCCGTGCAAATTTGGCCGGCCTGACCCGGCAAACCAAGGTCGAACCGAAACCGGCTGGTATCCAGCGCAGGAATTTCTCGCATCTTTCTATCATTCATTGTATCCTATCATTTGTGGTTGTCACGAAATATCGTCACTGAGGGAGAGGTATTGCGATCGTTCATGGATGCTCTCCTGAGTATTCGCTATTGCCGGATTTCTGCACACCCAACGATTTCAGCAACCTTTTCAGGAGAAAGGCTGAAAGCCAGGTAACGGCGTTTTCCAACCGGAACGACTGCGTTTCCGCCGAAGTCATGAACCGGCACTTCCTTGTCCAATTCTTCAAATAGTTGCATTTCCCCGGGGCTGACCGGAAGTACGAGTTCCGCCTGGTCCCGGCAGTGCCAGTAGGTGACCCAGGTTTTGTCGTCGCGGGTAAAGGTGAAAGCCCTGATATCCTGGTTGCCACCGGCAGCATTGGTGACAAATTCGGTGGATACCAGTTCGAGGTCACCTTTTTCGTTCATCAGAAGTGTGTGCTCCTGGTCAAGATTCTGCAATTGACTTTTTTGTTCATTACTGAAAAAATTGTTTATCCTGGCTTCTTCCCATCGGCGTATGACTTCCAGGTTGTCTGCTGTGCGGGGATGATTCTTCAGATGTCCGAGATTGGCAACCAATGAAATCGGACAATCCCATGCGGCGCCCCTGCTGCAGATGTATTCGAACATGTCGGGTTGCATTCCGATGGTTACTGTTCCGGGAGCTTTGTAATCGACCCATCCAAAATTGATGGAGGTAAAATCCTGCGCGATATACCTGGCCGCCGCAGCCTGGTATCGTTGAATGCCCTTTTTGACCAACTCGGGAGCAAAAATGTCAAAGGCATTCCCGCGGCTGAGGATATGCCAGCCAAAATGTGACTTGATGGCACCCTCTGAAAATAAGGGTTCGGGATGCAGACAGTCATACACGGTTAACTGTGATTTGGAAACGGTATGCCAGTATGGCGGGTTGACATCTTCGGCACCATCGAAGTAAACAAACCGGAACCCGGCTTCAGTATAGATTTTGCCCAGACGTTCTGCCACTTCCTGCTGTATGCTGTTGTACTGATCAAACCTGATAAACCGGGGCCAGGTATCTACATCGAGCAGTCCGAATTTAAATCCTCTTTCAAAACCGGCGCTTTTGGTGGAAAGTTCTCCCCTTTGGCATCCTGTAAACTGATAGGGTGGTGTAGTGGTATATCCGGTATAGGCGACCAGTTCGTTGCCAAGTTTAAGGATCCGCCTTTCATCCTCGAGTGTGCAGCCTTCCGGATTTTCTTCAACCGGAATCATCTCTGAATGCGCGTCAATGGAGCCGGCAAGGGTAAAAATCCGTTCCAGGTTGAGCCTTGGATCAGGGACGGGAGTGACATACAGGTCGTTTTTTGACGCTTTGCTGTAATGAATATGGAACCCTGAGATCATGCCGGCCTCTGTGATCTTGCGGGTTACTTTCTGAAGATCGGCCATCCCGTTGGGGTAGTGCGAATTCCAGGAGAAATGTCCCATCGATCCCGCAAAATCAGGATAATAAATCACCATGGCGCGAAAACCTCCTTGTCTGGCAAACGCAATGTTCTCGTCGATGTTTTCAGGAGTCACGTCCCGCAGCTCGTAATACGAGTACTTATACGCTTCGCTCCGGCGGCTTTGAACGCCACGCGGAAGGTTGAAGTCTCTCTCCACCCGGTCGATCCGGCCCAGCAGGCTGTCGGTGCTCGTCGCAATAAGGGCTGCCCCCACATTCATCAGTTTTACTTTGGTTTCCATCCCAGCCTGGAGCAGGTGATACCCCTTCTCCGCCTGCGCGTCAATCCTGGCATAAGGGTCCGTCGCCAAAATATTCACAGCGAGATCGTTATCCCAACTGACATTGAGCCATTCCCCGAAATTTCCGCGGTCTCGAACAGGAAGTTGCAACAGCGTGAATTCATCGATTTCCGTTTTTCTCTTAACGCCTATCTTATCAATCACATAGTCAATCTCTTTGAGTGTAAAGGCAATGTAGTCGTCGGTTACCTTCAACCCTATCGTTGCCAGGTGGTACTCGCGTTCAAATCCAACAACAAGATCTTCTCCGACCCAGTAAACAGTGTCGGCATCAAACGTTTTCGGCTTTGCCGGATAAGTGAGGAAGTTTTCATTGTCATACGGGCGGAATTGGGTCAATGAGAATACCGGCGTGGAAACACCTTTTTGCAGGCATTCCTGTCCTGATGGTTTATGCAAAAGGCTTAGGGCACGCGCATCGCGACCGATAACCAGCCTGAATTCGGGGTTCTCGATCACAATGGCATCGGCATCCGGACCTTTTTCACAGGAATTAAAGCCAAAAATCAATAACAGGTAAAAAACAAGGGGTTTGAAACGAGCCATTAAAGGTAAGCCTTTCACCCATGTAAATGAGTATTTTGGCGAGTTCCATACCGTTG
>CAZANK010000051.1:0-12902 GCA_964486235.1 uncultured Prolixibacteraceae bacterium
GACATCGACCATCATAGAAGCATCTTTTCCCAGGAAGGTGATATCTCTTTTTTTACTGCACAGCAAAGAGCAGTCGTAGGTCAGGGTCAGTCCTTTTCCTGGATAATCGAAGACGGCATTGAACACGTCCGGAATATCCCGCGGATCCCTGAAAAAATAATTTCCGCCGGAGGCAATGACACGTCCGGGAATGCCTAATCCGAAAATCTGGTTTACGCCGTCGTAGGAATGAGTGAACTGGTTGCCTGCGGGACCTGTCCCGTATTCGAACCACTTTTGCCAGTTAAAGTATTTGTCGAAGTCGGGTTCACACCAGCTTTTATTCCCCAGGAATTCTTTCCAGTTCACGTTCGACGCATTCGCTTCTTTGGGGATCTCCCTGTTCCACGCGCCATTATCGCTGTTTACGTTTGTAAATGTTTCGATCATGGAAACCGGTCCAAGAATCTTTTTGCCGATGATGTCTTTGGCCATGATGTAACTGGCCTGCTGCCTGTTTTGATGCCCCACCTGCAGGATGATGCCGGTCTCCCGGACCACATTGCGCAGTTCTTTCGCTTCTTGGGCGGTCTGGCACATCGGCTTTTCGAGATAGACGTGTTTGCCGGCCCGGGCCGCATCCATGGCCATCCGGGCGTGCCAGTGGTCAGGGGTCATGATCACGACGGCGTCCAGTTGGTTATCTGCCAGCATGTCCCGGTAGACAGCATATATTTTCGGACGTGTGGCCTGTTTAGCCCCCCCGGCGCGAAACGGACTTGACGCGATCTCTGCCGCTTCTTCCGCACGGGGAGCGTATGTATCGCAAACCCCGGTGATGACCACATGAAAGTCATCCTGGTTGAAAAAGCTGGCCAGCCTGGCATTTGGCTTTCCATTCTCCATTTTGTCAGCGGCCCACTCCCTGGCGGCAAACCCGAACGCCCGTAATACCTGAGGCCCGCGAAATCCGTTGCCGATTATTCCCAGACGTATGACAGGACCTTCCGAAGAATAGGTCGTTGCAGGCAATACGACCGAGGTACTGCTTAAATCGACCTGCATCCGGTTTAAATCGGATTTGCTCAGTTCATTTTTGTATTTGACCCAGAAGCGGTTTGAAAAATATCCCAGAACAGGTAACGTTGCGAGAGCCTTTAGGATATCCCTGCGTGAAATGCTATTCTTGTCCATCTGTTATGTTATTTCTAAGAAATATCTTCTGTTCCGACTCATTTTTTACCGGTTTCACGGCCGGAAGGTAACCTGGCATGACCAGGCTCCTTCGGCCGTGAAACAACAACAAACTAAAAAGACCGGAAGCGATGTCTAAAATGATCAATAGCCCGTGTTCTGCGGTTTTAGATTAGGACACATATCTATTTCAGTCTGGGGAAGCGGGATCAGATAGTGCTTGCTTTTGTTAAAATCAGGCTGCGGTTCCAGTCCGCCCGCACTGAAAACCTGATCGCCCAGGTCTCTTCGCTTGATATCGTACCATCTCTTGAATTCAAAAGCCAGTTCAAGCCTTCGTTCTTCCAGTACCAGGTTCCTGAAATCGCCCTGGCTGATCCCGGAAGAGACATTGGCCGGATAAGGACTGGCTGCATAAGCGCCGTAGCCACTTCCCTCAAAATTGATGACACCGCCTTTCCGGGCACGGGCGCGCACCTCATTCACGTAACCCACTGCTTCGGCAGTCTTTCCGATTTCATTACCGGCCTCTGCGGCAATTAACAGTACCTCTGCATACCGGAAGATGGTATGGTTCATATCGGATCTCCAGCCTGCGGTCGAGCTTTTCCGTACGCCGCAGAACCTGTCAAACTTCGCAGCATGAGGCCTTTGGATGTACTGGAACCGCGTATAGTCCCTCAACCCGTCTTTGTACATAATGGTATCGGTAAAACTTACTTTCTTCCGGTAATCCCGGTCGTCCCAGGTCTGATAAACCTTCAGGCTCGGCACACACATGCTCCATCCCAAATACGGTTTTGAGGCGCCTTCAACCCCGTAAATTGCGCCCAGACTGGCATCATTTTCCAGCGTAAACGAGTTCACATCATTATCGCCCCTCATATTGCCCAGGAAATCGGTGCCAAAAATAATTTCCTTTGAATAATCCTGTTTGTCTGACCGGAACAAGTCCTGGAAGTCATTTTCCAGGGCATAGTTAAGGGAGCCCGCATTATCAATCACCCATTTGGCATTGTTATAAGCCTCCTGCCAATTTCCTGACGTCAGTTGAACGGACGCCAAAACAGTGGCGGCTGTTCCTTTCGAAGGCCTCGTCCGGCAGTCGTTATCCGGGTGTTGTGTGGGTAAATATTCTTTTGCAAACTCCAGATCGCTGACAATTTTTGCATAAACGTCGGCAGCGGCAGTTTTCGTTACGGCATTGATATCCGCATCCACGTTATCCAGATAAGGGATATCCCCGTATAGCCGGACCAGGTCATAATAGACCAGAGCCCGTACAAAACGGGCTTCCGCTTCCAGACGATTTTTTACCCCGTCTGATTCATTGATCTGGCTCACACCGTAGATGGCGGTGTTGGCTATGCCCAGAACACCGTAGCAAGCTTTCCAAATATTCAGCGGATAGCTGTTGGTGGGCGTCACGCTGAACCTGTTGAAATCGGCATATCCGGAAGCGAAATCCAGGCCAATGTCAACCATATCACCCATCATGACCAAGGCCACGGGGTATGAAGTGCCATAATACAGAGAGGAAGCCATCGAACCGTAACATCCGTTGATCGCCGACTGGACATCATCTGCGTCGGCAAAGTATCCTTCCGGGGCGAGCAATCCGACAGGATTTTCATCCAGATCGGTACAACTTCCTGCAAAAGCAAGAATAAAACACAAAATATATAATTTGGTGATCGTTTTCATAATTCTCATTTTACTTATTCAAAGTGAGTTATCATTAAAGTCCAAGGTTTATACCAACAGTGACCGATTTGGAATTCGGATAGCTTGCATAATCAAGCCCGATATTCATATTGCTGCTTCTGTAGGCTACTTCCGGGTCGACACCTTTATAACCCGTGATCGTGAACAGGTTTTGTGCGCTTACATAAATTCTTGCCGAGCGCAGTTTCAGCCGGTGAATGAGGTTTTTGTCAAAATTGTATCCCAACGTGATATTTTTCAGCCTGGCGTAACTTGCATCTTCCACCCATCTGTCGCTGAAAACATGACCGCGGTTCATATTTGCCCGTGGAATATCGGTATCGGTATGGGTGGCGGTCCAACGGTCCAAAACGTCCTTCGTGCAGTTTGACCGGCCATTCATAATTCCCAGTTCCATCCGGGTGTAGTCGATCATCTGGCCTCCCTGCGAACCCTGAATAAAAATATTCAGATCAAGATTCCGGTAACTGAACTGGTTATTCCACCCCCAAATGAAATCGGGATGGGGACTTCCGAGTATGGTCCGGTCGCCGTCATTTAAAATGCCGTCAGGAGTAATGTCTTTGAATTTTTCACCGCCGACACCTTCCCCATTGGTCAGCGGTGTTTCCCCTGCCTGCAGGACACCTTCATACACAAATCCGTAAAATGTGCCTACAGCTTCACCTTCTTTTAATATCTGGGTTTTTAAACCACTGGCCCCTTCCAGCGGCGCTGTGCCGTAATAGATCGCATTCCCTTCGGCCTCGTTTTCGACCAGTCTCCGTATCTTATTGCGGTTAAACGAAATATTGGCATTTGTGGTCCAGTTCAGTTTTCCGGTCAGTATTTTTGCGCCGGCGGTAAATTCTAAGCCGTTGTTTTCTATTTCGCCGATGTTCTGCAACTGCGTGGAAAAACCGCTGAATTTCGGAACGGGAACATTAAACAGCAAGTCGGAGGTGATCTTTTTGTAGTAATCGGCCGTCAGGGTAAACCTGCTTTCAAAGAGTCCCACGTCGATCCCGATGTCAGTTTGCGCAGTGGATTCCCAGGTCAGGTTTGGGTTTGAGATTGTCCCCGGTTTGATAGCCGGGATGATTGTTCCTCTGCTGGTGGTAAATACATCGGTCAGGGAAGCCAGCGACTGGTAAGGTTCAACAGCCTGGTTCCCCGAAATCCCGTAACTGGCCCTGAATTTTAACTGACTGATGCTGCTTATTCCGGCCATGAACCCTTCTTCCATGAGATTCCATGCGAATGCTCCCGACGGGAAAAACGCCCATTTATTATTCTTTGCAAACCGCGAAGAACCGTCGTAACGGGCAGTGAATGTGAAAAGGTATCTGCTCCTGAACCCGTAGTTGAGCCGTCCGTAAAATGAAACCAGTTTAGACTCTTCGAGTGCGGAATCAAAGACCGGTATCCCTGTTGCGGCGCCGAGGTTCCAGTATAAGAATCCATCGGTTGGAAAGTCAGTAGCTGTTTCAATACTCATTTCTTCATCGTGAAACGACTGGTACGAATAACCAGCCATGGCGTTCAGATGATGAATTTCGTTGAAATCGGCCGTGTAGGTAAAATAATTCTCGCTGGCAACATCGCTATGTTTGTAATAACTCAGATTCGCTTCCCCGTCGACAGCTCCTCCCCGTTCGGTTTTGCTCGATACATATCTGCCGGATCTGCCGCTGACGGAGTTCAAGCCCAAAACCGTCCGGAATTTCAATCCTTTCAACAGATCCAGTTCGGCAAAAAAGTTTCCCTGCGTGATGTCGGAAATGCGCTCCTGCGAATATTCGGTAGCATTGGCATAAGGATTATCCGCGCGCTCACCCCGGTCGGTGATGGTATAAGTCCCGTCTTCCTTATAGATACCGACTGTTGGCATGAATTTGTACGCCAGGTCGGGCACGCTCGGCTGATAATAGCCTCCTGTTTGCGAATTCACACCGTCGAGGTCGGTATGTTGTGCGAAGATATTTGCGCCCACATTTATCCATTCCAGAACCTGCGCCTTGATGTTGCTTGTAAAGGAGTATTTTGAATAACCCGAATGAATGATAATCCCTTTCTGGTCATAGTAATTTCCCGATAAATAATAGGTGATCTTGTCGGACCCGCCCGAAACCGATAACTGATAATTTTGAAGTTGTCCGGTCCGGTAGATCACGTCCTGCCAGTTTGTGCCGATGCCGTAGCTGGAAGGTGTCTCGTAATAGCCGGGGTCAATTTCATTGATATATGTGGCATATTCCGTGGCATTGAGCACCTCCAGCCGGTTGATCTCCTTCTGAAATGACAGGGATGAATTGAAATCGATCTGGAATTTTCCGGTTTTCCCGCTCCTGGTTGTAACGAGGATCACGCCGTTTGCACCCCTTGATCCGAAGATGGCAGTGGAAGACGCGTCTTTCAGTATCTCGATGGACTGTATGTCTTCGGAAGGCGGCATGGTGGCTTCGGGAAAACCATCGACAACGATCAGCGGGTCACTGCCGGCATTGATTGAATTATTACCGCGGATACTGATGTTGTAGCCGGAGCCCGGCGCGCCGTTTGTTGACTGTACCTGAACGCCCGCGGCCATCCCCTGAAGCGCCTGGATCGCATCCCGGGTCGGGTATACCGTCAACGATTCCGAAGTCACTGACGCGACTGAACCGGTCAGGTCCCTCTTTTTCATCGTACCATAACCCACAGCGACCACTTCTTCAATCCCGATGGTTTCTTCCTGCATCACCACCGCGATGCTTGTCTGGCCGCCAACCTTCACCTCCTGCGTTCTCATCCCTACGAACGAAAAGACCAATATCGCATCAGCAGGAACATTCGAAAGAAAATAGTCGCCTCCGGCATTTGTGATCGTTCCCTGTGTTGTTCCTTTTATGATCACAGTGACCCCGGGCAAAGGCGTTCCGTCTTCACCCTTTACTTTTCCTGACAGTTCCTGAGGCGGAAGGTTTTGATCGCGCCGAAAAGAAGATACATCCGGTGACAAAACAATCTGACGATCCATAATCTTGTATGTCACATTCGTTCCTCTGAAGATTTCATCAAGTATTTTATCGATCGGCTGGTTCTCAACCACAATACTCGTCTTCCTTTTAAGATCAATTAGCTCTCTGTTGCATAGAAAATAGAATCGGCTCTGCTCTTCTATTTCGCTTAGGATCGTTTCGACACTGGCATTCCTGAAACTCAGCGAGAGCTCGGTTTTCTGTGCAAAACCTGAAATGGCCTGCACCTGAAAAATGCTCATGATAAACAGCAGTAAACTACATCGCATAATCAAAAGTGTTTTTTTTAGGACGTCACTACCATAAGTCCGTTGTTTACAATTTTTTTTCATAAATTTACGCTTGAAGGATTAATAATTATTATTGTTAATCAATTTGTCAGGAAAGTGTGGGAGCGCTTTCCTGATTTTGCTTTTAGAGATTCATCGTGTCAAATCAGTCATTTTAATTTTTATTCCTATAGTAAAATTCGATTGTTCTCTTATGAAATGTCCCGTCCCGACTCCTTTCCCGCTCAATTTCCCTCACGTCGACCGGGGCCGAGATGCGAAGTAATTTAATGACTTCATCTAATGTCTCATCCTCAAAAGTGGCCATATAAGGATGCGCCTTTAACCTTTCATCCTTAATGGAGATGTTGGCATGATACCTGCGGTTTAACTTCCTCACCACTTCTTCAAAGGGTTCATTCCGGAATATCAGTTTCCCTTCTTTCCAGGCTACGATCCTCGCGGCATCAACAGATAAAATTTCACACGCGGACGCGTCCCCGTCATAAGCGCACATCTGACCAGGCTCCAGCGTGCCGAGGTTCTGGACCTGGCCCGGTCTCTTCGCCTGCACCTTTACCTTCCCGCTCACGAGCGTCACCTGACTGACCCTATCATCCGGAAATGCCAGTACATTAAAAGACGTTCCATGAGCGATGACATTCATCGTTGTGCCCGAAACAATAAAAGGCTCTCGGGGATTGGAACGAACATCAAAAAAGGCCTCCCCCTTCAGTTCCACCTCTCTGTACCTTCCTTTAAACTGAGTGGGAAACTTTAGGGTTGAGCCGCCATTTAAACATCCTCCCGAACCATCAGGAAGAAGAAATTCCGTTCTGGTACCCGGAGGTGCATAAATCTCGGAATACGCGACACTTTTTGCTGTCATTCCCGGGGTCAGACTGTTTATGAAGGTATAGATCATTAAGGGAATAAAAAGAACCGCGGCCACCCTGGTCATCATACCAATGATTCTTTCCTTTGCATGCTTCCTGATTTCGGATCGTGATTCTTCCAGCCTTATTTCATGGTATATTTTGCCTAAAATCAGATCAGGATCATATTCTCCCATTTTCGGGTTTTTTGCGGATTCTTCCTTCCAACACCGATAATATTCCCTCCGAAGGGATTCTTCATCCTGAATTGAGGAAAACCAGGCCAAAATTCTTTCTATGTCCCCGTCTTTTTCATTTCCGTCCATGTACCGCTTTATTACCTGAAAATCAACATCCATCCTTTTCTTCTTTTAAATAATTTGAGGAATAACCATGTAAATGTGGCCGTTTTTATACAGATGTTCCCGGTGAAGGGAAAAACACCCGGACGGAATTCTAATTTATCACGGTTCTAAATAATCCGGATGAAATTGCCTATCTTTACCGTTCCAATTCAACCAGGATGTTATGCTTACTCCGGACGAACGCAGACTAATCGAAAACCTGATCGGAGGAGACGCGTTTTCCTTCGATAAAATCTTCCGTCAATACAATAAAAAAGTGTACGCTTTTTCTTTGCGTAACTTAAAAAACCGGGAAGATGCCGAAGGTGTGGTTCAGGAAGTCTTCGTCAACCTTTGGAAGGACCGGGCAAAGCTGAGAGACGTCAAAAATCTGGAATACTGGATTTTTGGCATTTGCTTTAACGTAATCCGGAAGCATTTCCGAAAGATGTTACGGGAAAAGCAACATCTGCGGAAATTTGCGGAGATCAATTCCTCCGACGATCATTTGTCCGTAAACGAAGCAGAATATCAGGATTTGCTGGAGAAAGCCGAAACAATCATCGAAAAGCTTCCTCTCCGTCAAAAGTCCGTCTTTCTTCTCAGCAAAAAGGATGGGTTATCCAACGCCGAAATCGCTGAAAAGCTGAGAATTTCAAAAAAAACCGTCGAGAATCATCTGACCTGCGCGAAATCATTTATAAAAAAAGCACTTGTGGACGAGGGGCTTTTGTCTGTTTTATTTTTTGTACTTTTTATCAACTAAACCCTGTGAAAAAACATACGATCCAGTTGCATCCGTTGGGCAAGGAATTCCATGTGAACGACCAGACACCGCTGATCGATGTCCTTCATGAATTTGGCGTCGAATTCCCGTGCGGAGGTAAAGGGACCTGCGGGAAATGTAAAGTCAGGCTGTTGAACGGCGAAATCAGGATGACGGAAGAACACCGGCAAAAAGCAGAAAAACTGGGACTTCCTGCCGACTGGCGATTGGCCTGTTTCAGTCGATGTACCGGCGACATCACCCTGGAAATCGGACAGTTCAATCACCTGATCCTGGCCGACGAAAGCGAGTTTGAATTCCGGCCCGGCGAAGGTTTCGGGATCGCTGTCGACCTGGGTACGACAACAGTGGTCGCCCAACTGGTCGATCTGGCTTCGGCAAAAGTCGTGGCCGTTGAAACCCTGTTAAATCCACAGGTGAAATTCGGGGCCGACCTGATCTCCCGGATCCAGGCTTGCCTGGACGGAAACGCCCCGGAAATGACCCGGATCATCCGGTCGGCAATCGGAACGATGATCGGCTTGATGCTAAAAAAACAGGCCGTTGGCATTCAAAAAGTCATCCTGGTCGGCAATACGGCCATGCAGTTGATTTTCAGCAACTGCGACGTGACTCCGCTTTCCGCCTATCCGTTTCATACCGATGATCTGGGAGAAAAAACCTTTGATCCGGAAGAGCTGGGATGGCATTTTAAATCGGTCGAAAAGGTTCAGTTCTTTCCTTCTGTCGGAAGTTTTGTGGGAAGCGATATTCTGGCCGGAATTGCAGCGACCGGGATTCACCGGCAGGAGAATTATACCGCACTGATCGACCTGGGGACCAATGGCGAGATCGTCATTGGCAACAAGGACCGGATTGCCTGCGCCTCAACAGCGGCGGGCCCGGCATTTGAAGGGGCAAATATTTCGATGGGCATGCGGGCGGTTACCGGTGCGATCTCCTCGTTAAACCTGGTTGACGGAAAAATGAAAGCCGGCGTGATCGGCAATGCCACACCCAAAGGCATCTGCGGCAGCGCCCTGATCGATGCCGTGTCCATTCTCCGGAAGCTGGAACTGATCGGGATGTTCGGCGAAATTAACTCGGGAGAACCACAAATTCCCATAACCGGCAACGTGAAACTGACCCAAAAAGACATCAACGAATTCCAACTGGCCAAAGCTGCGATTGCTGCCGGACTGACCATCCTTTGCCGTCATCTTTCCATCCATCTGAACGATATCGAAAAAATATACATTGCGGGCGCCTTCGGAAATTATGTCAACCTTGAAAATATCGTTTCGACCGGGATGATCGGACTCCCTAAAGAAAGAATGATCAAAATGGGAAACACCGCACTGATCGGGGCAAAGATGTTCCTGTACGCTGATCCGGAAAATAGCAATGATATCTTATTAAAAACCCGTCATATTAATCTGGAAGGCGATCCTCATTTCCAGGATATTTATGTGGAAAAAATGCTTTTCCCGTGAGTTTTGAACATCACCGTCAGATTGCAAACAGATGTTTATAACACAACTGAACGGTCTGAAGCGATGATTCCGGACTGCACAAAGCGGGGGGTGTCCCGTTTTTCATGCATCCGGCAAAATAATCGATCTCATTGTAGTAACCCAGCCCGGCATCACCGGCAGGAACCTCCCGGATATGCGTATCATCTGCGATCTGGATGACATCGCCCTTCATGGATGAATAACTGACGCTGGCTTTTTCAAAGCGCGCCATATATCCCGCCCGAAAGGGAAAATTTGCATGAAAAATATTCCCGCCTTCGATCCTGGCCCGGGTACCTTTTCCCTGATAGCTCCACCATGCACTGATATAATCCTGCCCGCTCAGTTCCCCGGGAAGACAATTGCTTTGAATCCCGGCAGGTGATCCCAAAACGTAACTGCAAAAATCGATATCATGGATCACCAGGTCAAACAGGGCGCCTCCTGATGTTTTCCTGATCCGGGCCTCCTTCCATTGTCCCCAAGCCGGGACCCCGCTGAACCTGTTCAATGAAAGGAAGTTCAGGTCACCGAACTCGCCCGAATCGACCCATTCCTTCAGCTTCTGATAGGGAGGCATAAACCGGACGACATGACCGACCATGAGTATCTTCTGTTGCTGTTCTGCCAGGGCAATCAGTTCCTCAGCCTCTCTGACATCGAGACAAAATGGCTTTTCAAGGAAAACATGCTTGCCGCGGAGAAGCGCTTTTTTCGTCATCTCATAATGAAGATCCGTGTGTACACATAGATGAACGGCATCCAGGGTTTCCTTCTCCAGGCACTCGTCAATACCGGTATACGTTTGAACGTTCGCCATCACATCCGGATCAAAATGGCCTGTTTCAATGTTTCCGGTTGCCGACGAAAGACTGCTTTTGACGGCTTCCGGATTCTTATCGACAATCGCCGTCAACTGAAGGTCCTTGTTCTTAAGAATGTTCAACGCATGGGTCATGCCCATAAAGCCAAACCCGACAACTGCTACACGTTTCATTTTTACGAATTATTTAAAATTTCAACTTCCCCACGTATCATTTTCGTGTTCAAGGAACTCAACAGCTACTTCCCTGAACCAAACGACGTGTAGATCCCAAACATCGACGCGTATTTTTCACCTTTCCAATCCCATAACCCGGCATAAAAAATGGTGACCGGCTGCTTTTTCAGGAACGAATATTCGACCCGCGGACCCGCGGCGTACATCTGGTAGAACCGGATCAGCTCGCCCCCGAACTTGAACGGGTCTTTCAGATAAAAGACCATCGTGTCCCACCGGTGACGCTTGCCTCCGTATTCAAACGCCCCAAATGCCGAAAACCGGTTCCCGGCCACGAAGAACATCGGGGAAACACGCGCCAGGGATTTCTCGTTCGACTGGAAGCCCGCCAAAAAAGCCAGCGACACGCCTTTTGCCGGCGTCCAGCTTGGACCGGCCAATCCTTCTCCCCAACTGCTTCCTTCCGCACCGTTGATATAAAAATAGGAGGTAAACCCAATTTTTGAACTAAAGGAATAATTGCCGTACAACGTTGCCACCGGCATGAAGTCGCCGCCATGAATGATATTATACTGATTCACCTTGAACACGGTCTGTCCCTGAACGGGCCTGCCCATTACAGCAAGGAACAGCACCGAAATTATTTTTATGTGCTTCATTCTACAAATCTACAATAACAGGCTCAAGTATCAAGGCACAAGAATTGTAATTCTAAATCCCGATAAAACAAATCCCCAAAAGACCCAAGTATCAGGTATCAAAACACAAAACTATGAAAGTTGCGAGTAAAGAAAAACTTTGAACCCTGAACCTTGAATTACAACTATTTAACCATCATTCTTCCATTTCCCGTGTTCCGGCCTCCGTGTTCCGGTCTCCGTTTTACGTTTGTTTCTCCGGAATGGTCATGATGAACTCCGTGTACTCACCCTCTTTCGAGTTCACTTCCAGTTTTCCCTTGTGCATTTTGGTGACAATATCGTAACTCATCGACAGTCCCAGCCCGGTTCCTTTTCCTGTTGGTTTGGTCGTGAAGAAAGGGTTAAAAATCTTATCGATCACATGCTGCGGGATGCCCGTCCCGTTATCCCGGACCTTAATTTCAATCCAATCCCTGATCTTCCGGGTACTGACCACCACTTCAGGCGAAAATCCGGGCACACCGCCTTTTTTTGTTTTTTCATCCAGCGCATAGCAGGAGTTATTCACAATATTCAGGACGACTCTGCTCAAATCCTGCGGAATAATGCTGGCTTTGCCCACCGCCGGATCCAGGTTCGTCCGGATCGCCGTATTGAAACTCTTATCTCTTGCCCGCATCCCGTGATAAGCCAGGTTGACATACTCGGTCACCATGTTATTGATGTCGGTGAGCTCGAATTCCCCGCTTCTGCCACGGGAATGCTGAAGCATCCCTTTTACGATGCTTTCAGCCCGCTTCCCGTGCTCATTGATCTTTTTCACGTTACTTTTCAACATGCCAATGACCTCATCCACATCGGCAAACTGGTCTTCGGTGATCTTATCCCGGATATCGTTCAGAAATTCAAGCAATTCATCGGCCAAGTCGGTCGAGAGGCTTGAAAAGTTATTCACAAAATTCAGCGGATTCTGGATTTCATGGGCAATGCCCGCCGTGAGCTCTCCCAGCGAAGCCAGCTTCTCGGACTGAATAAGCTGATTCTGGGTGTCCCTGAGGTTCTGAAGCGTCAGTTGAAGGTCTTCCAGGATGCGGGTCCGTATGAAAGCGGAAACAATATGTTCCTTGGCATTTCTGATGAAGCTGATATCCCCCGCGTCAAAGGCATTTTCGCGTGTCTGGTTATCGAAGATCAAAAAGGCCTCAATCTTGTTTTCAATCTTGACAACCAGGATCATCATTGATTTTGGCTTGATAAAACCATCCATTTTCATCGAATCGAATGACGAAAAGTCCCGTTTAATGAAAATGTCCTCATACACTTCATTTTCATTGGCCAGGTACATATTCTCCGCCTCTTCGAGGCTCAGGCTGACCGACTCAAGCTGTTTGATATCCCAGCCAATACTGGCCTTGTATCTGAACACGCGGCTGTTCTTGTCATAGACCAGCGCCGTCGAATTTTCAACCGACCTGATGATCCTCATTTTTTCAAGCAGCGCCAGCAACAGGTTCTCAAAATTGATCTCGGCATTGATGGATTTCACCGCTGTATTGATCTTTTCCAATTCCGCGTTTTTATTGGCCAGCTCCGTTG
>CAZANK010000052.1:0-3062 GCA_964486235.1 uncultured Prolixibacteraceae bacterium
GTTCCATCAAATATCAGCTTTTCACCATGGGAAACCGGAAGGTGATTGCCAAAGGCGGAATTGAAAAACTGGGACTGAAGGGCTCGTTCCTGAAACATGACCCGGGAGGAGACCGTCAGGTTGTTTTTGAAGGGGAAATTCTGGACCATAAAAGCGGCGTAGAGTATATCCTGGGTGTTCTGACGAGTGAAAAATACGGCTGTCTGAAAAGTCTCGAAGAGCTTGACGCGGTCGGGCACCGGGTTGTTCACGGAGGTGAGTATTTTAGTGCCAGTGAATTGATTACGGATGAAGTGATTGATGCGCTCACGAAATGCGCTGATCTGGCCCCTTTGCATAATCCGCCGAACCTGAAGGGTATCCAGGCGATGGAAGAACTGATCCCGGGAATCCCCCAGGTTGGGGTTTTTGACACCGCTTTTCACCAAACGATGGACCCTGTCGCCTACATGTATGGAATCCCGTATGTCCTGTACAAAAAATATGGGATCCGCCGGTATGGTTTTCATGGAACCAGCCACCGTTATGTAACCTCGAGGGCCTGTGAAATTTTAAACCGCGAATACAACAGCCAAAAGATCATTTCCTGTCATTTAGGGAATGGCGCCTCTGTGGCGGCCGTCAAAAATGGGCAATCTATCGATACCAGCATGGGTTTCACACCACTCGAAGGCCTGATCATGGGAACCCGGTGCGGCGACCTGGATGTCGGTGCTGCCATGTATATCATGGAAAAGGAGGCCATCGGGCTGAAATCGGCCAGCGTGTTGTTTAATAAACACAGCGGAATGCTCGGGATGACCGGCATCTCATCCGACATGCGTGAAATCGAGATTGCGGCCGGCGGGGGAAATGAACGGGCCCGCCTGGGCCTGGAAATCTATAATTACAAAATAAAAAAATACATTGGATCTTATATTGCAGCCATGGGAGGGCTCGATATTCTGGTCTTTACAGGCGGCATTGGTGAGAACGGCGATGAAACCCGTTTTGAGATACTGAAAGAGATGGAATTTCTGGGAATCAGCGTCGACGATGGCAAAAATAAGGGATTGCGGGGACGGGAACAGGTCATCAGCAAGGATGATTCTCCCGTGACGGTTGTCGTGATACCCACCGACGAGGAATTAATGATCGCCCTGGATACCGAGAAAATCGTATCAAAAAAGGGTTAAACGGACAGTTGATAGCTAACAACTAAAAGCACACCGCTTTTTCATTTAAACTGAACGACCATTTCGTTAAGAAAAAATTGAATGATCAGCAGGATTGCAGATATCCTCAGTCTGGCGAAGAAAATGCCCGGAAGAAGAATGGTTCTGGTGAACGGGATCGATTCGCATAGTCTGGAGGCGGCGGCTGCCGCTTCGGAAATGGGACTGGTCGATGTGACCGTCACCGGGTCTCCTCCGGATATTGAAAAGGCCTGCCGGGAAAGCGCGATACATCCTTCCCGGTTCCAGATCATTCCGGCTGCCGGTGAAGAACAAGCCGCACAAATGGCGATGGAAATGGCCGCTTCCGGAGAAGCAGGCTTCCTGATGAAAGGGTTGATCAGCACCGACAAATACATGCGCGCTTTGTTGAACCGGAAATTTGGATTGTTGCTCCCCGGGGGTATCCTGAACCATGTGGCGGTGGTTGAAAATAAAAACTACCATAAATTATTGATCGTCAGCGATGTTGCGGTGATCCCCTATCCGGATATTTCCCGGAAAGCGGCGATCGTCGATGCGCTGGTCCGGACCGCAAAGGCGTTGGGCATCCAGACACCCAAAGTGGCGTTAATCGCGCCCACGGAACAGGTGCTGCAAGTATTGCCGGCCACGACCGATGCTGCATTGCTGGTGAAAATGGCGGAAGCAGGACAGATACCGGGAGGGATTGTGGATGGTCCCATGCCTTTGGATGTGGCTGTGGACAGGGAATCGGCCACGATCAAGAAGATCAGCTCGGGGGTTGCCGGCGATGCCGATTGCTTGTTGTTCCCGAATATCGACACCGGGAATGTGTTCTACAAGATGAATACAAAACTCTGCAACTCCAGGCTGGCGGCCGTGGTCGTCGGGGCAAAGATCCCGGTCGTGCTGTCGTCAAGGGGAGACAGCGCCGAAACAAAGCTGAATTCAATTGCGTTGGCATCGTTACTCAGTCATCAGCGTCAATGAAAGACATTCGTATATTGGCCATTGATCCGGGCTCAACTTCCACCAAGTTTGCCGTGTACGTTGATGAAACCTGTAGATTTTCGCGGACCATCCGGCATTCGCTGGAAGACCTTTCCTTTTATCAGGATACCTGTCATCAGTTTGACTTTCGAAAGGGGCTGATCATCGATGCGTTGGTGGAGGAAGGGATTGACGTAGACCATATTAAATTTATCATTGGCAGGGGGGGACTGACCTACCCGATGGAATCTGGTGTGTACGAAGTGAATCACCTGATGCTCGAACATGCGCGTGAAGGGGTGTATGGGCAACATGCCAGCAACCTCGGTCCGTTAATGGCCGATTTCATCGCAAATCAAATTCCGGGAGCCCGGGCTTTTATCGCGGATCCGGTCGTGACTGACGAGCTTTGTGAAATAGCCCGGATAACAGGTCATCCTGCCTTTACAAAGCGATCTGTTTTTCACGCGTTAAACCAGAAAGCGATCGCCCGGGAGTACGCCAGACAGACAGGGGTCGCTTACGAAAACCTTCGTTTGATCGTTGTTCATTTAGGAGGAGGCGTTTCGGTGGGTGTGCATGCAGGCGGTAAAGTGATCGATGTGAACAACGCCTTCGATGGCGATGGCCCATTCAGCCCGGAAAGAAGCGGTTCGCTTCCTGTTGGACAGGTGATCGATTTGTGTTTTGAAGGACGCCTGTCCAAAGAAGAGGTCAGGCGAATGGTCGTCGGGGAAGGCGGTTATGTGGCTTATCTCGGGACAAATGATGCCCGGGAGGTGCAAAAACGCGCCCGCGGGGGCGACCGGAAAGCCAGCCTGGTCCAGGAAGCCCTGGGATATCAGGTGGCCAAATCAATTGGCGAAATGGCGGTGGTGCTCGAAGGACAGGTCG
>CAZANK010000052.1:3162-11897 GCA_964486235.1 uncultured Prolixibacteraceae bacterium
TATCAGGTGGCCAAATCAATTGGCGAAATGGCGGTGGTGCTCGAAGGACAGGTCGATGCCATCCTGCTGACCGGAGGAATGGCTCATAACCAGGATCTGATCTGCTATCTGAAAAAAAAGACGGCGTTCATCGCCAACAGCTATGTATTTCCTGGTGAAGATGAGCTGAGAGCGTTGGCAAAGAATATGTTAATGGTTGCTAAAGGGCGGCAGACGGCCAAAATCTACGCCCCAAAATAGTCTCTCTTCCGTTTGAGACGACGTTTTTATCACGCCGGTTTTGACCAACAAAGCATTCTTATTTGTATCTTGGCGGTAAGGTTTCATCTCCGGGATGAGATGAATAGTGATTGGTTAATCTGAAAAAGTAAACTTATGAAGAAGATATTGTGTGTTTTTTTTCTGATGATTTCGGTGGCCGGGTATACCCAACGTCCCGGGATTAACTATGAGGAAGAAAAGGTGCCGTCACACACGCTTCCTGAATTGTTAGTCACCCAAAGCGGCAGGAAGATCAAAAAGGCAAAGCAATGGGAAAAAATCAGAAAACCCGAAATTCTGAGCTTGTTTCAGCAGGAGGTTTTCGGCAAGGTTCCCGGGAAACTTGGAATTTCGGAGATCATTGTTCACGAGAATGACGGGGAGGCGTTGAATGGTCTGGCAGTGCGAAAGCAAGTTGATCTTGTTTTCCGGAGAAGTAACCGTGAACTGTCCGTAGGCGTGCTGATTTATTTGCCGAAAACGACCGAAAAGTCGCCTGTTTTTCTAGGCTACAATTTCCTGGGAAACCATACGATCTTGGATGATCCCTATATCCGGCTGTCTGGATCCTGGGTGCCCGACCGTCCTTCGCTGGGGATCATTCATAATCAGATCACCGAACAATCCCGCGGCGTCATGGATGGGCGTTGGCCGGTCGGGAAGATCATCGGCGCAGGGTATGGACTTGTCACGGTCTATTGTGGCGACGTTGACCCTGACAGGAACGATTTCCAGGATGGTATTCATCCTTTCTTTTACAGCGAAGGGCAGGTAAATCCGCGTTCGGACGAATGGGGTACCATTGCTGCCTGGGCGTGGGGACTGTCGAGGGTGATGGATTACCTGGAGACGGATGAGCAGGTGAATGCAAACCAGGTCATCGTGCTGGGACATTCGCGCCTGGGTAAGACCGCGTTATGGGCGGCGGCTTCAGATGCTCGTTTTGCCGCGTGTATCTCCAATAATTCAGGGTGCATGGGGGCGGCTTTGTCAAGACGCAGATTTGGAGAAACGGTCGCCGTGATCAATTCGAGTTTTCCCCACTGGTTTTGTGGAAACTTTGATAAATATGACGATAGGGAAGACGACCTTCCTGTCGACCAGCATCTCGAGCTGGCATTAATCGCCCCGCGTCCGCTCTACGTGGCCAGCGCCACCGAAGATCGCTGGGCTGATCCTAAAGGGGAATTTTTGTCGGCCAGCCTGGCTTCCGAAGCTTATCAGCTTTACGGACTGAAAGGGCTTCCGACCGATGGAATGCCTGAACCTGATACCCCGGTGCATGGCGTCGTCAGTTATCATATCCGGTCAGGAAAGCATAATATTACCACGTATGACTGGGATCAGTACATCCGTTTTGCGGATGAGCAGGTAAGGCGAAGATAATCCGGCGCATGATGGTCGCTGTGATCTTGTTCCGCGATGCAGGATTGCACAGGATGGTGAAGACAGGAAAGTTTTCTTATTTTAAGGCAGTAATTTTACTGGACGTAAGCTGAAAAGATATGGAAAAAAACCACTTTCTGGCCTTTGACCTTGGGGCTTCGAGCGGAAGGGCTATTCTGGGCACACTGGAACACGGAAAGCTGAGCCTTACTGAAATACACCGGTTCACAAATCAGATGCAATTGATTAACGGTCATTACTTCTGGAATATCTTCAGCCTTTTTAATGAGTTGAAGACGGGTCTGAAGAAGTGTATCAAGGATTTTGGAATTCAGCCGCAGTCGGTTGCCGTGGACACGTGGGGAGTCGATTTTGTCCACCTTGACGAAAAAGGCATGATTTTGTCCCTGCCTTACGCGTACCGGGATTCGCGGACAGATACTTCCATGGAAGATCTTTTTGAGCTGGTGGCGAAAGAGGAAGTCTACCGGCAGACAGGGATCCAGTTTATGCAGTTTAACAGCCTGTTCCAGTTGTTTTCGATGGTGAAGGAAAACCGTTCCCTCTTGAAAATAACGGACCGGATCCTGTTCATGCCCGATGCCCTGAATTATTTGTTTTCGGGAGTTCCGCGGACCGAGTTTTCCATAGCCAGTACCAGTCAGATGATCAAACCGGGGAAGTGCGAATGGCAAGCTGATTTGCTGAAAAGGGTCAATATTCCGACCGGCATCCTTGGAGAGATCATCGCTCCGGGAACCGTTATCGGGTCCGTGACAACCGAAGTTGCTGAAGAAACCGGGAGTGAACAGATCCCTGTGATTGCCGCTGCCGGTCATGATACCGCTTCGGCAATTGCCTCGGTGCCGGCCGAAGACGGCAATTTTGCCTATATCAGCTCAGGAACGTGGTCGCTCATGGGCATTGAAAGTCCGGAACCGATTATTTCTGAACAAACGGCAGTCATGAATTTCACCAATGAAGGCGGTGTGGAAGGAACAACGCGCTTTCTTAAAAATATCATGGGGATGTGGCTGATCCAGGAATGCCGCCGTACCTGGTCGAAGGAGGTGAATTATACCTGGGATGAGATGGTGAAGATGGTGAGCGATGCCGAGCCTTTTCAATTTCTGATTGACCCGGATCTGACTTGCTTCCTTAACCCCGGGGACATGCCCCGGGCCATTGCCGAAAACTGTCCGGGACCTGCGAAACCATCGACACATGCCGAAATTATCAGGTGTATTTACGATAGCCTGGCCTTGAAATACCGCTTTACCCTCGATCAGATTCGTCAGGTCAGTGCCATACCGATCAGGAAAATCCACATTATCGGTGGCGGGGCGAACAATCATTTTTTGAATCAACTTACGGCGAACGTCACAGGTCTGCCTGTCGTTGCGGGACCGGTTGAGGCCACTGCGGCAGGCAATATCCTGGTTCAGGCGAAAGCAATGGGATTGGTCCGGTCACTGAATGAAATGCGCCGGATTGTCCGTGATTCGTTCGACGTGATGACCTTTGCCCCTGAGCCGTCCGAACAATGGGATAAGGCCTATCTGCGGTTTTGTAAGATGCTGGAGGGAAACGGTGATTATTGATTATTGATTATTGATTATTGATCAATCATAAATCCCTACAGTCCCGGTTCGCTGGTGTGGCCGGCCTGCATATCGGGCGATGCCGGCTTATAGTGCCTTTTTAACCAATGAGCCAGTCCGTCGAGTCCGGGAAAAAGCACGCGTTCCGTGATGTTGGCCTGATCAAGTTTATCCCTGACTTCCCATTTTAACTTCTTGGGAATAATTAATCTTCGGTACAAGCCCGGATGCTGAACCAGCCAGTCATCCATCGCCACAGTAGGGTCAGTCATGACCGAGAAGAAGGCAAACTGGTTGATGATCCGTTCATCCAGTGAAGGAGGTTCGAAAAAGATCACCTGTTCTTTCTTGAGCTTCCGCCCAAAATCGGAAAGCGACTTGATCACTTCTTCCAGCATCTCGATGGTAAACGCGTTACACCGTTCTTCCTGAAGAAGACGTTTTAGTGGTTCACTGACCAGTTTATTGGCTTTTACAAAGTCGACTTTCCAGATCACGCCGTCAACATCATATTTTTCGGTATTTGTCGTGGCAAAATGCATGGCGACAAATGGGGAGTATGTCCAGTCAAGCAACCGGGTGGGCAGACCATGATGCTGCGCCATGACCAATGCCCGCCAAAAGGACCCGCTTTGCTGCGCTTCCTTCGAGATCGAATATTTCCGGAAGTTTCGGAGCAGATGATACTCCAGTTCCGGAACCGGGCCGCAATTCCGGACAAAGCTGTTTTTCAGGCTGTAAGAGGCATCGGATAAACCCCGGAAAGCATAATCCGACCTGTAACGACCCATTTCTGATTTCCAGGCGTCATGATATACTTCTTCACAAAGTTCTTCCCAGCTTTTTACAAGATGGTCGTTCCGGTAAATTATATTCCGTTTCATTGTCTCAAAATTGACAAAAAAAAGGGAGTTTTCAAAGTCATTATCAATGCCGGATTGCGGGTCAGGAGATTCGTTTCTGCAGAAACGAATGGAATCCCTTCATGAATACAGATTTGGCCACCCGGGAGCCTGGTCCTTGCGAAAGCGCAAATCTCTGTCAAAAAAGATCCCTGCTTTGGCCGGAATAAAGGCGCATTCGACTATTTTGCAGGAAAGTTTTGGCACTTGCTTTCAAAACTCTATTTTTGTCGTTACATTTTTGAAAAACCGGTTGCTTATGAAGGGGAAATTCCCAGTCCTGATTTTCTTCCTGCTATTTTTATTTTCCCCTGTCTTTTCACAGACGGATGATCATAAGGTCAATATTCTTCAGGTTCCCCTGTTTTTTACAGAGTCGAATCCGGAGAGTCCCGTTGGTATCTTTTCACTTGACTTTCCATTCTATTTCGGAACGGGAAATCCCTCCGGCCATCAACTCTCTTTTGGTTATTCCATGGGAAACGTATGGAGTCCCAAGGCCTGGTTTCTTTATCCGCAAAGCATGACAGAAAAGCAAAGCCAGGTGGTCGAGGAACTTTTCGTGACAATAAGACCGCAATACTTTGCCAGTTACCGTATCCCTGTCGAGACCAAAACATATCAGGCTGACGGGGTGCTTCAGCATTTCCGGTTTACGTGGTTAAATCACTGGAAAAAGAAAAACAGCCTGATCTTTACGATGAATGTACACCAGTTGTCAACGGGCAAATCGCCGGTTCACTTTTTTGTCAGCGATTATTTTATCGAAGAGTGGCATTCGGCGGTTGCCGTTGAAGATAACTTTGGCCGAAGACTGTATCCTTTCAACAGGGCCGCCATTGAATTTGAAGATGAAGAAGGACAAGTCTACAGGAAAGATAAGGGCGATGTCTTTTTAAGCGTGCTGGACGCTCACTATTACCGGGAGCTGTTCAGCCTGATGTATCCCGGGTGGCATTTAAGCATGCAGGCCGCCGTTCACCTGTCAGTCCCGCTGAATGATTTTCATCCCTATCTGATCCCGGGATTTTCTGCAGGGGTCAGAAGTGATTTTCGATTGGGACAGCAAAGTTCCCTGACGCTGGCTTTTGATGGTGGCCGAATTCATCAGACGGCGAAGAAGACCGGAAATGGCATTCATGCGATTGACCGGGAGTTTCGGTTCCAGTCCGGATTGTATACCGGCTTCAATGTGCAGACAAAAAACCGAACCGTCACGTTCGGCATCCTTAACCAGTACCAGGGGCCTTTGATGAAAGGGGGTAACCATGGTCGAAACCAAACCGGTTATGACGAAATCGGGATTCGGTTTTTGCAGGAAGGCGATACCTGGGAAGGTGAACCGGTATCCCAGCAATTCTGGCTGGCCAAGCTGGGACCGGCATCCTTGTACTATCATGCATGGAGGACGTTTTTTATTCTTGGTTTTTACCGGAAAAGCCGGGCGTTTAACGTTTTTATCGGCGAGGATATGATCACGATCAATAATGCGCCAGACTTTCAGGTTGGGTTCCAATACCGCTTTCGGTTAACAGGAAAGAAAAAATAAGGACCGCGGCCGGTTTTCGTTTCTATTATTTTGGAATGGGTTTTTTAACAGATCATCGTTAACCGTTAAATTTTGTCAGGACAGAAGTTTTTTTCTGATCAGCCGACTCCTGAGAAGCATAATTTTTTAAATTTATTGATTATTTTTTAATTTTGTTCAGAATTAAAGTTCAGGAACATCATGAGGAGAATTTCAATTAGTGATGATCTTTCGGAATGTTGTCCCCATATCCACCTGTTGGGTATTGAATGCGATGTGTCGGTTGAAAGCTGCCGGAACGGGCTCAAGGAAATGATGGATGCGCGATGCAGGGCAATTTCAGAAACGCTGACCATGGAAGAGATCAGCGCGGTTCCGGCGATTGACCGGGCGAGAAAGGCCTACCGGGCCTGCGGGAAAGACCCCGCGCGATACCGGTTGTCGGCCGAAGCGTTACTGCGCCGTGTGCTCAATGGCAAGGGACTTTATCATATTAACAATGTGGTTGATTTGCTTAACCTGGTTTCGGTCAGCACCGGATTTTCGATTGGTGGTTACGATGCTGATCAGATTTCGGGGGATATCCGGATGGGAATTGGCCGCAAACATGAACGTTATGATGGCCTGGGAAGGGGTGAGCTGAATATCGCCAAGATGCCGGTCCTGCGGGATGATCTCGGCGCGTTTGGATCGCCGACCTCCGATTCGGAGCGAACCGGCGTTCGCGAAGAGACCAAACGCTTTCTGATGGTGATGATGTCTTTTTTCGGCAATGATGGCCTCAGGGAGGCCGGAGAATCGGCTGTTCAGCTTCTGACTGATTTTGCTTATGCTTCCCGGTTTGAAATGGCTGAGATAACGGGCGAAAATCAGGTTCCCCTTAACCAGTAATCCCATGAAGTCTATTTGCCGGTTGTTGATGAAGCTGATGGGATGGAAAGCCGTTCACGGCGTGATGCCCCATAAGAAGGCAATTATTTTGGGCGTTCCTCATACCAGCGCCTGGGATTTTGTCATTTCGTACCTCTACTATACGTCTGTTGGCGGTACCGTCCATATTCTGATCAAAGAGGAATTTTTCTTTTGGCCGGTCGGGTTTTTTTTGCGGAAATCGGGCGCTATTCCCATCGACCGCTCCAAAGGTGCGACGGTCGTTAAACGTGCCATTGAACTGATGAATCAGCAGGATGAATTTCATCTCGCGATAACCCCTGAAGGTACCCGGGCCAAAACAACCCGCTGGAAAGCCGGATTCCATGCCATCGCCAAAGCCACCGGGGCCACTGTCTATCTGGGTTTTTTCGACTGGGGTAAAAAAGAGATCGGATGGACCGACACCCTGGGGCTAACGGACGATCCCCAGGAAGATATCCGCCGGATGAAAGCGTATTATCGGGCAAAGGGGATTGTCGGCAGGAAACGCGACCAGTTTTCGTTCGATGGCTAAAACAAACCGATAACCCTATAAACATTTCGCCGATGTCTGACGATCATTTGCATATTGCCCTTATTCAGGCTGATTTGGTGTGGGAGGATGCCCATGCCAACCGTCGCCGGTTTGAACAGTTATTTTCCAAACTTCCCGGTGAAACGGAATTAGTCGTCCTGCCTGAAATGTTTTCAACGGGTTTTTCCATGAACGTCGGACAACTGGCCGAGATCATGGGTGGCGAAAGTTCTGAATGGATGAAGAAGCAGGCGTCACGCCTGCAAATGGTCATCGCAGGAAGCTTAATCGTACGGGATGGAAACTCCTTTTTCAACCGCTTTGTTTTTGCCCGTCCGGAAGGAGTGATCGAATACTATGACAAGCGGCATCTGTTTTCAATGGGAGAAGAACACCTGCATTTCACTCCCGGGAGCGAAAGAAAGATATTCCGGATCAAATCGTTCCGTATTTTGCCCCAGGTTTGTTATGACCTCCGCTTCCCGGTTTTTTGCCGTAATCACGGTGAGTATGACCTGATGATCAACTGTGCCAACTGGCCGGCTTCGCGAAGCGACGTGTGGACGACCTTGCTGAAAGCCAGGGCGATCGAAAACCAGGTTTATGTCGCCGGCGTTAACCGCACCGGAACTGACGGCAATGGCATTCGTTATCATGGCCACAGCATGATCGTCGATCCCAGGGGAAAGGAAATCGCAGAGACCATGAACAGCGGGGAGCAGATCATCGCGGCAAAGCTTTCCAAATCGTCACTTGACCGGTTCCGGAAAAAATTCCCGGTACTTCCGGATGCTGACGACTTTACGATTCATCGCTGATCCGGGATCCAATTCCTCATCAGGTAAAAAGTTTTAGGGCTGCCTCCCCTTAGGCAAACAACCATTTTCGCAAAAATAAAACTAAGAAATTAGTTAATTAACTATTAACTTAGTTGTAAAACTAAAATAATAGTTGTAGCTTTGTCATGAACGTTCAGAATGCTTCATTTAAAATTCTTGACTTATGAAGAAAAAGTGCTTAAAAGGGTGGAGAGGTGGGGCAGAAAAAATAACTAAGGTTATAGTGATAAAACTATTTTTATAGTTTAAATTTGTTCAGGATGATCCAAAAGAAATAAAATGATCAAAGAACTTACAAGAGCGGAAGAACAGGTCATGCAGCAATTATGGAGGCTGGAGAAAGCATTTGTCAAGGAAATCGTTGACCGGATGCCGGATCCAAAGCCGGCCTATAATACCGTGTCGACCATTATCCGTATCCTTGAAAAAAAGGGTTTTGTTGATCATGAGACTTTTGGAAAGACGTACCGCTACTTTCCCGTTATCGGGAAGAAGGAATACACCAAGGCCTATTTCAGGAACTTTCTGACCAACTATTTCGGAAATTCATTTCAGGAGATGGTTTCATTTTTTGCCAGGGAAGATAAGATGAGCCTGGCTGATTTGGAAGAGTTGATGAAAGAAGTGGGGAAAGACCTGGAGGACGGGGATGTGGAAGAGCAAAAAAAGCAATAAATTTTAAAGCAGAAGCCGATGAATGGCTTTGTCAACTATCTGTTTGAGTCGGGGATCAGCCTGGGTTTGTTTACCCTCCTTTATTTGCTGCTTCTT
>CAZANK010000052.1:11907-12676 GCA_964486235.1 uncultured Prolixibacteraceae bacterium
AGGAGACTTTTTTCCGTTGGAACAGGTACTTTTTACTGTTTGGATTGTTTTTTTCTCTGGTGTTGCCGCTTGTTCATTTGCAGGTCTATGAGCCACAGCCGGTGATGCTTCCGGAAGTGACGGTATTGCCATACCGGAATCTGCTCGAAACGATTTCAGTCTATGGGAATTCGGTTTCAGAAAGCGTTGTTCAAACCATCTCCACGCGTACCTGGCTGACCGGTATTTACCTGACCGGAATTGTTTTTTTCACTGTCCGGCTTCTTTTCCGGCTTGTTCAGATCAGAAAGCTGATCCGGAGCGCTCAGATCTTCCGTGAGCAGGATATAAAACTCGTCATTATGGAACAAGATGAGGGGCCATTTTCATTTCTGTCGTACGTTTTCGTGGGCAGCGGGGTTAAACAGCAGAAAGGTTGGGAGAAAATGCTGGCACATGAAATGGAGCACGTCAGGCAGGGGCATTCCTATGACATTCTGATGCTGGAGATCATTACTGTTTTCCAGTGGTGCAATCCGTTTTTCTGGCTTTTAAAGCGGGTTTTAAAAGAAAATCATGAATACCTGGCCGATCAGGCGGTGTTAAGGCATGAGGCTGATCCTTCCTTTTACAAACAGGTATTGCTGACCCGGTTTATTGGGCCTCAGATGCGGATGACTCATAATTTCAATTATTCGTTGATCAAAAAAAGAATGAAAATGATGTCGAAAATCAGATCTTCCAAAGAAGTCAATGTGTCCGCGTTGGCGATAGCCTTTTGCAGGTCTTC
>CAZANK010000053.1:0-12606 GCA_964486235.1 uncultured Prolixibacteraceae bacterium
ATGGAGCACTTATACCACCGATCCGGGCGCTGTGGTCGTCTACGGGTCCATGTACGGGAGCACCCAGAAGATGGCTGAGGTCATCGCCCGGCAGCTTTCAGAAAGAGGGGTGAAGAATATTCGGGTATATGATTCATCCAAGACCCATGCATCATACATCATCAGCGATATTTTTAAATACAAGGGATTGATCCTTGGAAGCTGTGCCTATAACAATGAAATGTTCCCGAATATGGAATCGTTGGTATTGAAGCTGGCCCATCTCGGAATTCGCGGTCATTACCTGGGTGTGTTCGGCAACTATTCATGGAACGGGGGTGGGGTGAAGAACCTGAAGAAGTTTGCAGAGGACCCGAACTGGGAACTGGTCTATGAGCCGGTTGAAGAAAGGGGAGCGCTCCGGCAACAGTATGATGCGTGTGTAAGTCTCGCTAATGCTATGGCAGACAAGCTGTTGTCTTAGAATTAGAAGGGCAGGGCCACCGGAATGTTCCGTTCCGGAGGAAAGACCGCTGATGCGTTTTCATGTTGGCTACCACGAGGCCCGGATGATTTATTAACAGAAATGAGTAAAAAGAATGTCATTGTGATTTCGGGCGGACCTGGTTTCGGGAAGTCTGAGCTGATCGGGGAGTTGAAAAAGTTGGGTTATCAAACCGGTGAGGAGTACGCCCGGTCATTGATACAACAGCAGATGTCCTGCGGCGGGGACGTGTTACCCTGGAAGAACATGAAGCAGTTCATGAACGAAGTGATGAAGCAACGCATTCGCTTCTACCAGTCGGTTGCGGATGGTACGATCGCGTTTGCGGACCGGGGGTTACCCGACCACCTGGCTTTTGCCCGTTACCGTGGAATGAAGCCTCCGGAAACCGTGTTGGAGAATATCCGTGCGCATCCGTATTTTCCGGTGGTGTTTATCACGCCTCCCTGGAAAGAAATCTATTCGACTGATGAAGTCAGGCAGGAGTGTTTTGAAGAGGCCGAATTGCTGCATCAGTTTATCTGCGGGGTTTACCGGGAGCTTGGCTATGAGTTGGCGGAGCTTCCGCGGACCGATCCGGCCTCACGTGCCCGGTTTGTGACAGATTATCTCAGTTAACCATTTAGTCATTTAACCATATTTGATATGAGAATTTCAAGGCGTGATTTCATGAGGCGTTCCGCGGTACAGGTGGCCGGGGTTGCCAGTATTCCTGTGATTTTGTCGGCAGCTTTGCCGGTTGAAAGAAAGAAGCAGTCAGGGCGTCAACGGCTGAAGGAAAAGAGTGTGATTCTTTTTCAGGGCGATTCGATTACCGACGCCGGGCGGGAAAAAAAGGAACAAAAGCCGAACCGCGCAGCATCTTTTGGCGGCGGCTACGCGTTGATGACGGCGGCTGCCCTGTTGGCCGACTTGCCTGAAAAGGATTTGACGATCTACAACCGGGGGATCAGCGGCAATAAGGTATTTCAACTGGCCGGAAGGTGGCAGGAAGACTGTTTGGACCTGAAGCCCGACCTGCTGAGTATTTTGATTGGCGTCAATGATTACTGGCACAAGCGGAATGGAAATTACGACGGCACCGTCGATGTTTACGAGAACGACTATCGCGCATTGTTAAAACGAACAAGGGAAGCGTTGCCTGCAACGACGCTGGTGGTTTGCGAGCCGTTTGCGGTGAACAGCGGTTCGGCGATCGGCGAAGGATGGCAAGCGGAATTTGAAGCTTACCGGAGAGCGGCGAAGGCTCTTTCCGAAGAGTTTGATACGCTCTACGTGCCTTATCATACCATTTTCCGGGAAGCATCGAAACATGCACCAGTTGGGTACTGGAGTCATGACGGCGTCCATCCTTCCATGGCCGGCGCACAGCTCATGGCAAAGGCATGGATGGAGGTCGTTTGCTCATAAAAAAAACCGGCAATGCCGGTTTTTTTTATGAGGCAAGGAACGCTTTGACCTGTTGATAGACATTGGGGCCGGTAAAGCCAAGTTTTTCATCCAATACGGTATATGGTGCGGAGAATCCAAACGAATTCATGCCAAACACCTTTCCGTCGGCGCCGGTCAGTCCTTCGAGCGTGACCGGAAGTCCGGCAGTCAATCCGAATTTTTTGACCCCGGCAGGCAATACCTTATCCTGGTATTCCGCGGGCTGAGCCCGGAAAAGCCCTTCAGAAGGAACGGATACGATCCGGCATTTCACGCCGTCATTTGCGAGTAACGCCGCCCCTTCCACCAGCGTGCTGACTTCAGAACCGCTGGCCAGAAGGATCACATCGGGTGTGCCTTCACTGTCAGAGACGATATAGGCCCCTTTTTCTGCCTGTTGCGCTTCCGCGCGACGGTCGGCTTTGGCCGGCAGGTTTTTGATGTTTTGCCGCGAAAGGATCAGGGCTGTTGGCGAAGCGATATTCTCCATGGCCATTTTCCAGGCGACGGTTGTTTCTTCACTGTCGGCAGGACGCAGGACCAGCATCGAATTTTTTCCGTGATGATTTTGCAGTTTTTCAAGCAGCCGGATCTGGGCCTCCTGTTCAACCGGCTGATGCGTCGGGCCATCTTCCCCTACCCGGAACGCATCGTGGGTCCAGATGTATTTTACCGGCAACTGCATCAGTGCAGCCAGGCGGACCGCGGGTTTCATATAATCGGAAAAGACAAAGAAGGTGCCGCAGGCCGGGATTACGCCGCCATGCAACGCCATTCCGTTTACCAGACATGCCATCGTCAGTTCAGAGACGCCGGCCTGCAGGAAGGCGCCGCTGAAATCTCCTTTTTTGAACGCGGTGGTCTTCTTGAGAAATCCGTCGGTTTTATCCGAATTGGAGAGGTCGGCCGAGGCAACAACCATATTCTCGACGGTCCCGGCAAAGGCTGCCAAAACCGCGGACGAAGCTGCGCGTGTAGCGATTCCTGCTTTTTGGGCAATGCTGCCGTAGTCAAATGATGGCGCTTCGCTTGAAAAGAATTTTTTCAGTTTCGCGGCCAGCTCCGGATTGGCTTTTTCCCATTCAGCCTGCATGGCTTTTTTGGCTGCCGCTGCTTTTGTGAGTTCGCCTTTCCGTTTTTGAAAGAACTCCCGGACATCGTCAAAAATGACAAACGGATTTTCGGGATCGCCCTTCAGGTTGGAAACCGTCTTCTTAAATGATGCGCCTGCTTCACCCAGAGGCATCCCGTGCGTCGAACATTTCCTTTCAAAGTTTTCACCCGATTCGGTCAATGCGCCTTTACCCATGATTGTTTTGCCGATGATCAGCGTTGGTTTTTGGGTTTCGGCACAGGCTTTTTTCAAGGCCCCGCGGATGGCATCAATGTCATTGCCCCTGATTGTCATCACATTCCAGCCCCAGGCTTCATATTTTTTTGCCGTATCCTCACTGGTTACTTCCCAGGTTTCGGACGAAAGCTGAATATCATTCGAGTCAAAAAACATCACGAGGTTACTTAACCCCAGGTTTCCTGCAATCCGTCCTGCACCCTGCGACACTTCTTCCTGGATGCCGCCATCGGAGATGTAAGTGAAAATTTTGTGCGACATCCAGTCGCCGAAGCGCTGAACCAGGAAACGCTCGGCGATGGCTGCACCAACCGCCATGGCATGTCCCTGACCAAGTGGTCCTGAGGTATTCTCAACCCCGCGGGTAACATCCAGTTCGGGATGCCCCGGGGTCACACTGCCCCACTGCCTGAAATTTTTCAGGTCCTCCATGGTATAATGTCCCGTCAGCGCCAACGTGGAATACAACATGGGCGACATGTGCCCCGGGTCCAGAAAAAACCGGTCCCTGTTGATCCAGTTCATAGCACTGGGGTCATAATTCAGAAATTCTGAATACAGAACACTGACAAAGTCGGCTCCGCCCATGGCGCCGCCCGGATGGCCTGACTTTGCCTTTTCCACCATTGCAGCAGAAAGTATCCGAATGTTGTCTGCTGCTTTTAGAATCAAACTGTTACTCATTATATCGCTGTTTTTATGGAAGTATCCTTACAGAAATGATGCCTTCAACTTCTTTGAGTTTGTCTACGAGCCCGTTCGATGGCAGCGTGCCATCAAGATCAATGATATTGTAGGCAATATTGGCTTTGTTCCTGTTTAGCATATTCGCGATATTCAGTCCCTGCGAGGCCAGCAGGCTGGAGATCTGGCTCACCATATTCGGAATGTTTTTGTTGGCGATTACCAGACGGGGTCCGCTATGACGTTCCATTTCCGCTTCCGGGAAGTTCACCGAATTGACGATATTGCCGTTTTCCAGATAGTCCCGCACCTGGTCTACGGCCATGACTGCACAATTTCGTTCTGATTCTTCGGTCGATGCGCCCAGGTGGGGTATCGCGATGGTATTCTTCATCTGCAAGACTTCTGAATCGGGGAAATCAGTCACATAGCATTTTACTTTTCCCGATTCCAGTGCCCCGGCCAGATCGGTCTTATTCACCAGTCCGCCGCGGGAGAAATTCAGGATACGGACACCGGTCTTCATCATCCTGATCTTGTCTTTGTTGATATATCCTTTCGTTTCGGCAGTCTGGGGAATATGAATAGTGACATAATCGGCGCCCGACAAAAGCACCTCGATCCCTTCCGCCTGTTTGACATTCCTGCTTAGTCTCCAGGCTTGTTTAACGGAAATGTAGGGATCGTAACCTAACACTTCCATGCCCAGGGCCTGCGCGGCGTTGGCGATCAGGACGCCAATTGCTCCCAGCCCGATTACGGCAAGTGTTTTTCCGCGAATCTCATTCCCGGCGAAACTTTTCTTACCCGATTCCACGAGGGCGGGGACTTCATCTCCTTTTCCGGCCAGCGTTTTTGTCCATTCGATCGACTCCGCAAGATGACGCGAGGAAAGGATCAGGGACGCGATGACGAGTTCTTTGACCGCGTGGGCATTGGCCCCCGGTGTGTTGAAAACGACAATACCCTTGTTGGTGCACTGGTCGACCGGAATGTTGTTGACGCCGGCGCCGGCCCGGGCAATTGCTTTTAGGCTGGCCGGAAGGTCCATTTCGTGCATAGACTGACTCCTCACCACGATGGCATCCGGATTTTTGAATTCACTGGCAATTTCATATTGATCGAGCGGGAAGTTTTTCAATCCCACGGGATCAATTTTATTTAAGGTCTGAATCTTAAACATAGGTATCTGTTTTTCGGTTAATCGATGTAATCGTGAGTCGTTTTAAGTTGGACAAAGATCATCATTTTATTGAAGAAGCAATAATAATTTCAAATAATTGTTCCGGTCTGAAGGCAAAATTCAGAAAACGGGAGGATGGCGGGGCAATTCATTTTCCTTTTCGCCATCGTCTTAACGTGGAGAGTGGCAGGACAGGGGAGTAGACTTCCCTGCTGACAAACCGGACATCGGCCACTGAATAAAATGCCTGGGGATTGTAGAGCCTGATCAGATCAATCACATTTTGAATATTGGAGCGTTTAATGATGGAGTAGATCACAGCGACTTTGCCTTCCGAGCCGTTTGCCTCAAGATAGGTGATGCCGTATCCGTTTTCACGGAGCTTGAGGATCAACTGGTCCGCGTTGGCCCGGGTAATGATTTGAAGCCGGACGACGCCTACCGCCAGTTTCTCTTCCAGGATCAGGCCAATGTAGTTCCCCAAAGCAAAGCCGAGTCCGTATGCCACATAAGCCACCCAATTTTCAATGTTCTGGATGACTTTACTCATCGTGATCAGCCAGATGACCACTTCAAAAAAGCCCAGTAGCGGGGCGATGATCTTCTGTCCTTTCGAAACCATCACAATGCGCAGCGTACCAATCGACACATCACTGATACGGGCAATGACGATCAGCAAAGGCAAGATCACATAGGAAAACAAGTCGGTTTCGTAAAATCCTTCCATCTGTGATTTTTTACAGTTTCCACGAATATAATAAAATTACCAGTGAATTAAAATTCACTGGTGAAATGGAATCTGATTTCCTTGAATTCATCTTGCGCCATCTGAAGAATGAAGGGAGAGTCGGCAAGGAAGACATCTCTTCCCCGTTTGTCCCACGCCATTTTCTGATGTTTTCGCTGCTTGAATTCGGCCAGGATCTTTTTGTCGTCACATTCAACCCAGCAGGCTTTATGCATCGGGATGTTTTCAAACCGGCATTTTGCATTATATTCATGTTCCAGGCGGTACTGGATCACTTCAAACTGAAGCTGTCCCACGGTCCCAATAATCTTTCGTCCGTTGAACTGGCTGGTAAAGAGTTGTGCGACACCTTCGTCCATGAGCTGGTCAATCCCTTTTGTCAATTGCTTCGATTTCATGGGATCGGCATTCTCGATATAACGGAACAGTTCGGGACTGAAACTGGGCAGCCCTTTAAAATGGACCTCTTCTCCTGAGGTCAGCGTATCACCGATGATCAGATTGCCGCTGTCGGGTATTCCGATAATATCGCCCGGATAAGCCTCATCCACGATTTCTTTCTGCGATGCCATAAACGCGGTTGGACTTGAAATACGGAACGATTTTCCGGAGCGGACATGTTTGCAGAGGCTATGCCGTTCAAATTTGCCGGAGCAGATCTTGACAAAGGCAATGCGGCTCCGGTGGTTGGGATCGATATTGGCATGAATTTTAAAGACGAAGCCCGTGAAATCACTTTCTTCCGGATGCACTTCCCGTTCCTCCGTCAGACTGGGTTGCGGGGATGGGGCAATCTCGACAAACGTATCGAGCAGTTCCTGCACCCCGAAGTTATAGAGTGCGCTGCCAAAGAACACAGGGGCCAGGTTCCCTTTGAGATATGCGTCGGCCTCGAATCCGGGATAAACGCCTTCGATCAGTTCCAACTCTTCCCGGAGGGTTTCCGCATCGTTCCCGATGTGCTTTTCCAGTTCCGTGTTGCTCAGATCATCGAACAGGATACCGGGTTCGATTTCCTGAACGCTGGCATGGAACAGGTTCAGGCTTTTACGATACCTGTTGTAGACCCCTTTGAAGTCCGGACCGCTGTTAATGGGCCAGCTCAACGGATGTGTTTTGATCTGAAGCTGCTTTTCAACTTCGTCCAGGAGCAGGAACGGATCGTGGGCAGGCCGGTCAAGCTTGTTGATAAACACGATGACCGGTGTTTTTCTCATCCGGCATACGTTCATGAGTTTTTCCGTTTGCGGTTCCACGCCCTTTGCCGCATCAATCACGATAATGACACTGTCGACGGCTGTCAGCGTACGAAAGGTGTCCTCCTGGAAATCCTGATGCCCGGGCGTATCAAGAATGTTGATCTTGTAGCCTTGATAGTCGAACCCCATGACCGACGTTGCAACCGAAATGCCTCTTTGACGCTCAATTTCCATAAAGTCGGAAGTGGTTCCCTTCTTGATCTTGTTGCTTTTAACCGCTCCGGCAATCCGGATGGCACCGCCAAATAAGAGTAATTTTTCCGTCAACGTCGTCTTTCCGGCATCAGGGTGGCTGACGATCCCAAAAGTCCTTCTTCGCTTTATTTCTTCAAGAAAATCCATAGCAACTGTTTGAGCTGCAAAAATAGGATTTTTCACAGAACCCGGCATAAATTGAGTCCTTTACTTTCCACCCTGCCACCTCCTTTACTCACGGCTTCCGGTCTCCCTGCTAATTGATGGCTTTTGAGATTCTTTTCCAGAACCTCTTGTGAAACTTAACGCCGTTGTTTCCAATACGTTCATTGTAGCTTTGCAGGACATCCCGCGGTGAAAATTTGTAGGTTTCCCTGGGTTCATACAAGGCGGGAACTTCGGGATGGAACTGAACCCCGAACACATTCAGATATTTTTTGTGCCTGATTCCTTCAATGACTTTGCCATCCATCGAGCGGGCAGTGACTTCCCAGCAACTGTTCAGATTTTCAACAGCCTGGTGATGGGAACTGAGAACAGGAGGTGAAATGTTCGATTTTTTCCATTTGACTTCCTTCATGAAGAAGCCATCGATTTCAAGTCTCAACGGATGGAAACACACTTTCATTAACTGATCATTGTCAAAAATATCCTGCCAGTAATTCCGGTGCAGGTTATCCTGATCCAGTTGGACAATGTCCTGGGGACTGCTTGCTCCGTATAACTCCTGGGGAATATCCTGAACCATGGTACCGCCTGTTGCCACGTTCATGGTCTGCATGCCCAGGCAGAAACCAACGACGAAATACTTGGGATTTCTCTCCAGAAAGGGTGTAAAACTTGGATTTTTGTTGCTGCCTAACAAATGAAAAACAAGAGAAAGCTCAAATAAGTGTCTCTGAGGATCAGTCACTTCGGCGTACGTTTTCTCCTCTCCATAGACCTCGGGCTGGATGTCGGGTCCTCCAAAAAGGAAAACGCCTTTTGACTGACTGAACATGATGTCGAAATTGTTAGTGAAGTCGTTGGGCGTAAAAATATTGTCATTCATCAGCGTGCCTGTCAACCGCTGCAGATGAAATTTCTCCAGGTTATTGTCACGGATGTAGCGGATAGATTGGGAATAGTCGTATTTCTCCGCATAGAAATAGATCCCGATAAGCTCCGATTCACCGGCAAACAGAATATGGTTGTCAATAAGGTATTTGACGGACTCAATATTTTCGACGGTGGGGTGGGTCATCAAAATATAGGTTTTTGCAGGATCATAATCAGAATTGAAAAAATTCTGGGCGCTTCCTGAAACCGTAAAAAAAACAGCGAAGATCAATAGAAATTGGTAGAAGGTTCTTTTGCTTTTCATACGATGTTTCATTTTAAAACAGCATTGATACGATAACTGCATAAACTTAATCGAAAAAAATTAAAAATAAAACAAATCATGTTGAATGTCATGATACCTGTTCCATTTTCTGTAATATGCCCCCTGCTAATACCCCCGTTTATTAAACAGGATATACCCAAAGCTCAGAACAACAGCGAATGGCTTGTCTTTGTTGTCAAAGTAGTTGACCGTCAAACTAACCGGTCCCATGCCGGTATGATAGATCAACCCACCCATCCCCATGGTTTTCAGGGACGTAAACTCCTTTTCCTGGTAGAGTGCCTGGTGATTTTCGGTTTCCAAAACCTCTTTCACCGGGGCAAAAGCATAACCTTCGGCTCTGATATGCAACTGATCGTTGAGTTTTCCGACCAGTTTCACGCCCGAAGCGACATATTTCGAAGCCCTGAAATCCTCGAGGAAAAGGGTTTGACTGTAAGGAAGAGGTGTAAAGGCCGGCGCACCTAACACGGTTGACCGGTAATTGCTCATGACCTTTTTGTTGCTGTATACCCCCTCGGCAAAGAACCCCATTGACAATTTCCGGTTGATTTTGAAATACTTCTCGTAATTGCTTTTCAAAATGTAAAACTGATGATCTTTGTTGTTCCGTTGCAGCGTGGAAGACAGGGAAGAACCTGGTCGAAAAATCTCTTTGCCGTCAACGAAGATCAGACCCACCAGCGAAGACATTCCTTCAGTGGGATATTGCCTGAAATTGAACGAGTTTTTCTCAAACCGGACTTGTGCGGCAAACGCATCAAAGCGGGTACGATCGGCAATGTCCGCTTTTTTTACTTCTTCGTTGATGTAATATTCGTCTGCCGCGACCGAGAAACTGCTTCCCAGTGTAAATTTTCCTTTGGTGCCGACGGGGAAAGCCAGTTCAAAACGCAGGTTGTTTTCGTCCCGGATCACGTAAGGGGGCAAGACGTCTTCAAAAAAGAAATCATTACTGGTGGCGTAGTAATCCCATCGGTTGAAGGTGAAGTCGCCGGACAGGCTGAACGGGATCTTTGACGGGAAATCAATCCTCCCGCCGAGATTAATAGAGCTGTAAAAACGTCCGAAAAAGATGTTGGTGTTTAGCGTGTAGGCCCGGTTGTTGAAGAAACGGTAATCCACACTGAAAAATCCCTGATTAATCGGTTTGGTGGATACATTTCCGCCGAACCTGACCTCCATGGGTTTTCCTTTTTTTACCTTCAGGTGGAGATCGAAGTATCCGGTTTCGGCGTTATAAATGGCAAGAGGGCGGGCAGACTTGATTTGCGGATCCGCGACCAGCTTGAAATATTCACTTCGCAGTTCTTCCAGATCGATGGTGGTTGACCGGTGTTTCAGGCTTTGAATAATGTATTTTCGCTGGAGCGGATCGGCGATACCTTCCACCTGGATGTTCTGAAATCGCAGTTCTGGTTTTTGCCGGTTGAATGCCTCTCTATTTTGTTGTACTTCGTGCAGGGGCACCCTTCTGGCAATCCGGGATTTTATACTGTCGATGACGCTTTGAGCCTTGTTGTAGCCCGCCTGTTCAATGAGGTCGATCTTGTCAAAATCGAGCAAGCTGATATTGCTGAAGGATGTTTCGAGCAGGACGCCTTTTTGGGAGGGTACCTCATATTTTGTTTTTTGCATGATGAGGTTTTCCAGTTGGGCCATCACATCGTCTTCGTCAGGCTTTCGCGCGTTATTGGCTACTTTATGCCCGATAATGATATCCGGATGAAAAGCCTCCATCGCGTTTTGAACGGGAAAATTATTGACGATCCCGCCATCAAAGGCCAGGGCGCCTTCAATTTCAATGGGTTTAAAATAAAACGGGAAGGTCATAGAAGCACGTATTGCTTCGCCCAGGTCGCCGCTTTGGATCTCCAACTCCCTGTTGTTGTACACATCGGTCGCAATGCATATAAACGGAACAAATAACCGGCGAAAATCATTGTTGCAAACGGCGCTGGTCGATGAGAACAACTCCATGAAGGCAAAGTCCATCTGTTTTTCCGGGATAATATTCGTGGGGAACAATAGTTTCAGCTTATCTTCTCTTTTTTCGAGATCAAAGCTAATCCACGCCGGTGTTTCCTGGGATCTTCTGAAAAAATAGCGGTATTCTTCCTGAATCAGGCCTGTGGACCAGAATTTAAACTGTTCAGACCTGAACAGGCTGTCCATCTGTTCTGTGGAAAACCCGGCTGCATAAAGGCCGGCGACGATGGCCCCCATCGAAGTCCCTGCAACATAATCGATAGGGATATTATTCTCTTCCAGGGCTTTAATCACCCCGATGTGTGCGAGTCCTTTTGCGCCACCGCCACTCAGGACCAATGCTACAGTCTGGGCACGTGCAACAGGGATGCAGGCGATGATCAGGATGATGACAAGCAGGTGTTTCATAGCTGGTTTTCCGGCAGAATGAACAAAGTTAAAAATTTATCAGGTATTCCTGAATTTTTAGGATGAAATGTTACCGGCGGGTTTTCATTTTCAGGGACTGAAATCCTTCGCCCGGGATTTCCCGGGTATCCGTGATCGCGATGAACGTTTTTTTGTCGTAAACATTGCTATGGTCGGAAGGTTAATCGCTGTTTTGAAAACCTTTTATCCTGGACCGGAGGAGTTTCAGGAGGCAAAAAAAAGGCCTCCTGCGGGAGACCTTTTTATCATGAGCGTGTTCAAATTCTTTTTTCTTTAATTCTTGCTTTTTTACCGGTCAACCCACGCAGATAATAAATGCGTTTGCGGCGTACGCTTCCTCTTTTATTCACTTCAATCCCGTCAATAAAGGGTGACGAGACCGGGAAAATTCTTTCTACACCAATGTTCCCTGACATTTTCCGGACCGTGAACGTTTTGGTCACCCCAGTCCCTCTAACCTGGATCACGACACCACGGAAGTCTTGTATCCGTTCCTTGTTCCCTTCTTTAATCTTGTAATGAACGGTGATCGTATCGCCGGCACCGAATTTCGGTAATTTGTTTTCCAGGGCAAATGCGTCTTCTACTACTTTAATGAAGTCCATTTTCTTTAATTTTAGTGGCAATATTACACGTTCCTGATTTTGTGTAAGAGATTGCAAATTTTGCGCAAAAATAATAAAAATAAAACAAGTCCAAAGGGTTGGAAATTTTTATTTTACCTTAAAATGATCGCCTGTGCTGTTCACAATGGCCCTATACCACCATTCGGGGTACCCCGGGTGTTCGGGTGCGGCCGGAAGTCCGTGGTCGTTTCGCTCAAATTGACCGTCTTTCTCCTTTTTTACGTTTCCGTCCAGATATTTGACCAGCAAATACTGAAACAGGGTTTCCCACTTTTCTCTTACGCTGTTGGCTTCCCTCACCGAATATTCTGAAAGAAACTCCCGGGCTTTTTCCGGTCCTTCTGTTTCATAAAGCGCTTTCGCTGTCTTTTCAACGGCAGGCATGTCCTTGAGGAAGCCATTTTCTATTTTGGCCTGACTTTCCCGGATATGGCTGATCATGCTGTCGTAGCGCAGATAGGCCAGGTTTGAAACTTTGTTGAATGTCCAGAAGGCGGAGTTTTCGGAATAGGTCAACAGGTCTCCGTTGCCCACGGCGAAGCATTCAGGAATGCGGGTAATGCCGCAGTACATCGGGACGTAGCAGGTACTGTAGGTATCATCCACGCCAAACCAGAGAACACCCCCAACCGGCGCCGGCAGCCATGAGCGGCATTGGGCCACGAAGGAAAAGCCGGTTTGCTGGGTGGAGATGGCCCGCTCATTGCAATAGGTCACCGAATCGACCTTCCAGGTCAGTCCCCTCCACCGGTATGGCAACTGATAGGGACCTGCCCCCAGGTCGCGGGTCATGTCCAACTCCGTTCCTTCAAAGTGGTCGCGCATCATTTCCATGACGTCTTT